>JANYLF010000203.1 GCA_025357995.1 Acidimicrobiia bacterium
TGCTGCTCGCCGACGGCGCCACCGGTACCAACTACTTTCAAATGGGCCTCACCTCGGGTGACGCACCCGAGTTCTGGAACGTCGACCATCCCGATCGCGTCCAGAGCCTGCACCGTCGGTTCGTCGATGCCGGCTCCGACATCATCCTCACCAACACCTTCGGCTGTAATCGGCATCGGCTCGCGCTGCACAAGGCGCAAGATCGCGTCCGCGAACTCGCGGAACGCGCCGCCGCGCTGGCACGAGAAGTTGCCGACGACGCCGATCATCCGGTGGTCGTCGCCGGTTCGGTCGGCCCGACCGGCTCGCTCTTCGCACCGTTGGGCGAGCTCACCGAAGCCGACGCGATCGAGACGTTCACGGAGGAGATCGAGGGGCTGGTCGCGGGCGGGGCCGACGTCGCGTGGATCGAGACGATGTCGGCGATCGAAGAGGTCCAGGCGGCCGCGCGAGCGGCGATCGCGGTCGGTGTCCCGTACGTGGCGACCTGCTCGTTCGACACCGCGGGCCGCACGATGATGGGGCTGATGCCGGGTGACCTCACCGCGGTATTCGACGGCTTCGAACCCGCACCCGTCGCGATCGGCGCCAACTGTGGGGTGGGCGCGTCCGACATTCTCGTGTCGTTGTTGGCGATGACCGAACGCGATCCCGACACCGCGTTCGTGTCGAAAGGCAACTGCGGGGTGCCCGAGTTTCGCGGCGCGGAGATTCACTACTCCGGAACTCCGGAGCTGATGGCCCGATACGTCCAACTCGCAGTCGCGGCCGGCGCGCGGATCGTCGGCGGGTGCTGCGGAACCTCACCCGATCATCTCGCCGCCATGCGCGAGGCACTCAACGCCGCACTTGAAGACCGCGCGCTCGACGGTCCCGATCCTCGCCCCTCGTTGGATTCCATCGTCGAGACCATCGGCCCACTCGCGAACACCGCCCCCCGGCCCGACGCCGAACCCCGAACTCGGCGCCGCGCCCGTCGGGACTGACGCCTCGTGTCTCACGCATCGTGACCACTTCCGGAATCCTCACCCTCTCGTGTCCCGACCGACCCGGCCTCGTCCACGCGGTGAGCGGATATCTCGTGACGGTGAACGCGAACATCGTCGAGAGCCACCAGTTCGAGGATGTCGGCGAACGCCGGTTCTTCATGCGAATCCGGTTCGATCTGCTCGACGACGCCACGGCGCTCGAGACGGTACGCACCGGCTTCGGGGCGATCGCCACCACGTTCGGAATGGAGTGGGCCCTCGCCGATGCCGGCACCCCCACCCGCGCACTCATGCTCGTCTCCCGCTTGGGCCATTGCCTCAACGACTTGCTCTTTCGCGCCCGGACCGGCGCGCTCAACCTCGAGATCCCCGCCGTCGCATCGAATCACGACGACCTGCGCCCACTCGTCGAGGCCGCGGGCATCACGTTCCACCACCTGCCCGTGACGCCGACGACCAAACCCGATGCCGAGCGCGCGATGTTCGAGCTGATCGACGAACTCGGCATCGATCTGGTGGTGCTCGCGCGCTATATGCAGGTGCTCTCCAACGACGCGTGTGCGCGGCTCGCGGGCCGAGCGATCAACATTCACCACTCGTTCCTTCCCGCGTTCTCCGGCGCCCGGCCGTACCACCAAGCGCACGCGCGCGGGGTGAAGCTCATCGGGGCCACCGCGCACTACGTCACGCCCGAACTCGACCAAGGCCCCATCATCGAGCAGGACATCGCTCGGGTCGACCACGCAATGGCGCCCGAAGCCCTCGCCGCGGCCGGCCGCGATGTGGAAGCTCAGGTGTTAGCGCGAGCGGTGAAATGGCACTCGGAGCATCGAGTGCTCGTCAACGGCAACCGCACCGTCGTCGTGCGGTAACGCGACTGACCGCGACTCAGCCAAGACGGTCGGGACGAACCCGGGGGCCGGTCATCGGGATCGGATCCTCCGCCGCGAGAACCGCCGAACGTTGCAGGACCTTGTCGAGGAGTTCGACGAGCTGGGCGCGTTCGGTGACCGTCAACGTGGACATCATCGATTTCTCGACCGCGCGGATTCCGGGCAGCACCTGATCGGCAACGGCGCGACCATCCGGCGTGATCTCGACGAGAACGCTGCGACGATCCGCGGGGTTCGCCACCCGCCGCACCCAGGCCCGCCGTTCGAGCGCGTCGAGCGTTGCCGTCATCGTGGCCGATGCCACGAGCACTCGGTCGGCAATCTCGGACGGCGTGAGCGCCGCCCCGGCGCCGTCGAGCACCGCGAGCGCGGTGAAGATCGGTTGCCTGACGTCGATCGAGTCGGTGATGCCTCGATCGAGCTCGGCGAGCACGGCTTGACCCGCGCGCACGAGGCTCGCCGAGGCCTCCGTGCTGTGCGCGTCGCCCTCCGGGTACTCGCTCGAGAAATCGGGGTCGACGCGAACCGAGCCGCGCGCGGCACCGGCGGGACGGATCGCCCCGTCCCGCCGAGTTCGGCCGCGAGCGTTCTCAGGCGCTGGCAAAGATCTCGATCCGCGGTGCCCCCGCGACGCCGGCCCGCGCCATCGCAGCCTTCAACGCCGGGTCGGCCGCGAACGCCTCGGCCTGCTCCACCGTCGGGAAGTCGTGAATCGCGACCACGTCGTTCCCGTCGGCCGGCAAGCGCAGCACCCGCTCGCTGGTGCAGCCGTGCTGGTCACGCAACGCTCCGACCTCGTCGTACACCGGACGCCAGACGGCGTAATCGGAGACGGGGTGACGGACGATCAAGGTTGCAGACATGGGAATCCCCCTGGAATCAGGCATCCGAGACTATCTCGGTGCAGTGAGTTCAGGATAGATGTATCTCGTCTCCGAGTCAAGTATTTTATCTCGGAGACAAACTAGTAGGGAGCGTCGACCCCACCGGTCTCGACATAGACCGTCTTGCGCTGGGTGTAGTGCTCGACCGCGGCAAGGCTGTTCTCCCGGCCGATGCCCGACTGCTTGACGCCACCGAACGGCACCTCGATCGGCGTGACGTTGTAAGTGTTGATCCACACGATCCCCGCCTCGAGCGCCGCGGCAACCCGATGACCGCGGGCGAGATCATTCGTGAACACTCCGGCGGCGAGCCCGAACTCGGTGGCGTTCGCGCGCCCCACGACCTCGGCCTCGTCGTCGAACGCGAGCACGCTCATCACCGGACCGAAGATCTCGTCCCGCACGATGCTCATGTCATCGGTGCACGCAGTGAAGATCGTCGGCTCGACGAAGTTGCCGCGGTCGAGCAGCTCCGATCCGCTCGCGCGCCGACCACCACACACCACGTGCGCGCCCGCCGCGATTCCGGCGTCGATGAATCCGAGCACCTTCGCGAGATGAGCTTCGGAGATGAGCGCGCCCGCATCGGTCCGCGGGTCGAGCGGATCGCCGGTGATCATCTGCTCGGTGCGGATGCGGAGCGCGTCGACGAACGCTTCGTGAATGGACCGCTGGACGAACACGCGCGTGCCGTTCGAGCACACCTCACCCTGGGTGTAGAAGTTCGCAAGCAGCGCGGCCGACACTGCGTTGTCGAGATCCGCATCGTCGAAGATCACCAGCGGCGACTTGCCGCCGAGCTCGAGAGTGACCGCCTTCAACGTGTCGGCGGCCGCGGCCATGATCGCCTTCCCGGTGGGCACCGAACCCGTGAGCGAGACCTTGGCCACACCGGCATGACGGACCAATGCATCGCCGGTGCGCCAATCCCCGTGCACCACGTTGAACACTCCTGCTGGAACCCCCGCTTCGGCGTAGATCTCCGCAAGCTTCATCGTGGTGAGTGGTGTGAGCTCGGACGGCTTGAACACCATCGCGTTGCCACACGCCAACGCAGGTGCGGACTTCCAGCACGCGATCTGGATCGGGTAGTTCCACGCGCCGATACCGACGCACACTCCCAGCGGTTCCCGGCGGGTGTACGCGAACGGACCGCCGAGGTCGTAGTACTCACCATGGATCGTTGCCGCGGCCCCGGCGAAGTACTCGATGCACTCCGAGCCCGAGATCACATCGACGCTCGATGCCTCGGCGATCGGCTTGCCGGTATCGAGAACTTCGAGATGCGCCAGCTCGTCATTGCGTTCACGCAGGATCGCGGCGGCGCGCAACAGGATCCGGCCGCGCTCGGCACCGGTCATGACCGACCACACTTCGAAGCCCGCGCGCGCAGAGTCCACTGCGCGGTCGACGTCGTCGGCGTCCGCGTGCGCGATGGTTGCCAGTACCTCACCGGTCGCAGGGTTCACCGACGTGAACGTCTCGCCCGATCTCGCGGCCACCTCGGCACCACCGATGAACAGACCGATGTGATTCACGACGCGCCTTCCTGATGGTGCCGATAGAAGGCGACGGGTTCGGGCGCCAACATCGTGTTGCCCAGGATCGCGTCGGTCGCCTTCTCGGCCAGCATCATCACCGGCGCGTAGATGTTGCCGTTGGTGACGTAGCGCATCGATGACGCGTCGACCACGCGCAACCCGTCGACCCCGTGCACGCGAAATGTGTCCGGATGCAACACCGACCGGTCGTCGGTCCCCAAACGAGTCGTGCACGATGGGTGCAGCGCGGTCTCCGCATCCTTGGCCACCCACTCGAGGATCTGCTCGTCCGATTCCACCGCCGAACCCGGTGACAACTCACCGCCGTCGAAGGGAGCGAAGGCAGGTTGGGCAAGGATGGCGCGAGCGGCGCGGATCGTCTCGACCCACTCGCGCCTATCGGTCTCGGTCGAGAGATAGTTGAAGCGCAACGCGGGCTTCGCGCGCGGATCGCGCGACGTGATCTTGATCGAACCGCGCGAGTCCGAATACATCGGACCGACATGCACCTGATAGCCGTGGCCACTCCCACCCTCCGGCACGGTACCGTCGTAACGGATCGCGATTGGGAGGAAGTGGAACATCACGTTCGGGTACGCGACCTCGTCGTTTGAGCGCACGAACCCACCGGCCTCGAAATGGTTCGTCGCTCCCGGACCCCGCCGCGCCAACCACTCGAGTCCGATGATCGGTCGCCGCCACCACTTGAGCATCGGCGCCAGCGAGACCGCTTGGGTGCAGGCGTGTTGGATGTACACCTCGAGATGGTCCTGGAGGTTCTCGCCAACGCCGGCCAGATCGTGGACCACCGGCACGCCAAGCGCGGTGAGCTCCGACGCGTTCCCCACGCCGGAGAGTTGCAGCAGCTGCGGCGAGTTGATCGCGCCGCCGCACAAGATGATCTCCCCACCGAAGATGCGCTCGGTGTCACCGCCGCGCTTCGCCACGTCGACACCAATCGCGCGTTTCCCGTCGAACACGACGCCGGCGGTGAGGGCGCGCGTCCGCACGTCGAGGTTCGGACGTGACATGACCGGGTGCAGATACGCGCGTGCCGCACTGAGCCGGCGGCCGCGGGAGATGTTGCGATCGAAGCGAGCAAACCCTTCCTGGCGGAACCCGTTGACGTCGCCGGTGAGTGGGTACCCGGCCTGCTGCACGGCGTCGAAGAACGCATGAAACAAAGGGTTCTCGGCTGGTCCTCGCTCCAGGACGAGCGGGCCGTCGTCACCCCGGTACGCGTCGCCACCCGCGAGACACGTCTCCATCCGCTTGAAGTACGGGAGACAGTGCGCGTAGTCCCAGGATTCCATTCCCGGGTCCGCCGCCCACCGCTCATAGTCGAGCGCGTTGCCGCGTTGGAAGATCATCCCGTTGATGCTGCTGGAGCCACCGAGCACCTTGCCGCGCGCGTGATAGATCCGCCGGCCCCCCATGTGCGACTCGGGCTCGGACTCGTACTTCCAGTCGTAGAACTTCGAACCTATCGGGAACGACAGCGCCGCGGGCATGTGAATGAAGACGTCGAACTTGTAGTCCGGCCGGCCGGCTTCGAGCACGAGCACGCGCGTCGACGGGTCGGCACTCAACCGATTGGCGAGCACACACCCGGCGGACCCACCGCCCACGATGATGAAGTCGTACTGCGGCCCGGACACAAGCGGATCGTAGAGGTTGGCTCAACGCGGAACTCGCGTCACTTTCCGACCCGTGCGGTCGGAAAGTGACGCGAGTTCGAGATGGTGCAGGAGTCTCCGTCCCGCGTTACTTGACCCAGGCGGCGACGGTGGCCGTGTTGGCGGTGACCCACTTCTGTGCCGCAGCCTCGATGCTGAGACTGTCCTGGTTCTTATAGGTCGTGACCGTGTTCTGGTCGGCCGCCGTCCACTTCATCCGCTGGAGGAATGCGAACACTGCCGGGTTCTTCGACTTCAACTTGGCCGAGAGCGCCTTCATCAGGTGATCGGTCGGGTAATCACACGCGTACTTCCCATCCTTGCCTTGCCCGGCAGCCGAGTCCTTGCACACCTGGGTGACCGCGGGGAGCTTCACGACATCGAGCTTGTACTTCGACTGCGCCCACTGCGGCTCATAGAAGTAGAAGAGCAGCGGCGTCTTGTCGGCGAACGCTTTGCCGAGCGTCGTGATCAACGTGGCTTCGCTGCCACCGACGACCACCTGGAACGGGAGGCCCAGGTTCTTGATGATGTCCTTGTCGTACGACACGTAACTGGGGTCACCCAGCAGGAACTGACCCTTGTCGCCGGTCTCGGCCGTCGCGAAGTACTTCGCCGCGGCGGCGGTCTTGAGTCCGGCCACGGTCAGGTATTCCGGATGCGCCTTCGCGACGTAGTCCGGGACATACCAGCCGATGTGACCGTCCGGACCGATGAGGCCACCGTTGATCACCGACTTCTTCTCGGTGATGTACGTCTTGATGTCCGACGCGTGCCCCGACGGCCATACCTCAAGGTTGGCGTCGATCGACCCGGAGTCGAGGCCTGGCCACGCCGCGTTCTCGTCGATGTCCTTGAGGGTGACCGTGACGCCCTGCTTCTCCAGAACGATTTTGGCAACGTTCGCGTTCGCGGCCGAACCGTCCCACGGGTTCACCGCGATCGTGACGGCGCCGGCGTACTTCACGGATCCTGAACCGGAACCTCCGCTGGACTTGCTCCCGCCGCTGCTGCCGCACGCAGTCAACGCGATCGCGGTTACTGCAACCGTGGCGATCAGCCACCACCTGCTGCGCATCATTGGTTTCTCCCCTGTGTGTGGTTCAGACCGTTCGAGCCGTCGCACTTGTTTTCCGGGTTCCGGCGCCCCAACCTTGGGTGATGCGATCCAGCACAATCGCCAACGCGACGATCGCGATTCCCGCTTCGGCACCGAGCCCCAGCTCACCTTTCTGGAGACCGTAGACCACGTCCAGCCCCAATGCTCCGCCTCCGACGAGCCCCGCGATCACGACGACGGAGAAGACCATGAGGATGGTTTGGTTCACGCCGAGCATGATCGATCGCCACGCTTGCGGGAGCTGCACCTTCACGAGCACCTGCGTTCGGGTCGCACCCATCGCCCGCGCGGCCTCGATGGTCGTTTCGGGAACTTCGCGTATCCCGAGGGCGGTCAAACGAATGCCCAACGGCAGCGCGTACACGAGCGACGCGATGATGCCCGGGAACCGCCCGGGGTTGAACAGCGCGATCGCGGGCACGAGGTAGACGAACGCCGGCAGGACCTGCGCGGCGTCGAGCAGAGGACGGATCAGCGCGAGGAACCGCGCGTTCAGCCCCGCGGCAATACCGATCGGCACGGCAACGAGCACCGACAACACCACCGCGAGGAACACCTGCGTGAGCGTGTCCATCGTGTCGAACCAGATGCTCCCACTGTCTGACTGGGTCGACGCGAGACCCGCGATCACGAGCATGCAGATCGCGCACGTGGTCGCGACCCGGCGGCCACCACTCGCCCAGCCGATCGCGACGAAACCGCCCGCCACACCCCACCACGGGAGGCCGGTCAGGAAATCGCGCATCGGCGTGAGGATGCTGGTCACGACGAAGTCGCTGATCGTGGTCGTCCAGCTGATGTTGTCCTTGATCCACTGGACTGCGTCGTTCACGGGTCGTTCGATCGCCCAGTGGATCGACGTCGGGAAGCTCCCTACCGACGACGCCTTCGCGATCACGACGACGACAACGATCGCGATCGCGCCGCCGATGAGCTCGGCACGCGCGCGTTGTGGTGTGCGGCTACGCCGCAACGCGCGCGTGGCGGCCGGGCTGCGACCGCGAGTCAGGCGGTCGAAGACGATGGCGATCGCGATGATGGCGAGACCAGCGGCAACCGCCTGACCCACCCCCTTGCTCGGGGCGGAAAGACTTTGGATCCCGTTGAGGACTTCCTGGCCAAGCCCCTCGGCGCCGACCAGAGCAGCTATCACGACGATGCCGAGGGCGAGGTTGACGGTTTGGTTGACGCCGAGCAACAGCGCCGGACGAGCCATCGGTAACTCGATCATGCGGAGCCTCTGGCGCTGATCGGCCCCGTACGCGGTGCCAACCTCGACCGCGGCGGCCGGAACGCCGCGCAGCCCATGCGCGGTGAGTCGGATCGTCGCGGGCAACGCGAAGATCACCGTCGCGATGACGGCGGTCGCGTAACCGATATCGAAGATCAAGACCATCGGGAGCAAGTAGCAGAACGCGGGCATCACCTGCATTGCGTCGAGGAAGATCTTCGATGCCCGTTCGAATCCGGTGCGACGCACGCTCAGGATCCCGAGCGGGAGACCGAGCACGAGCGCGATCACCACCGCCACCACGATCACCGCGATCGTGATCATCGCCTGGTCCCACAGTTGCAGCACGCCAACGAGGACGATCCCACCGGCGGCCGCGAGCGCAGCCATCCGTCCCGAGACGCGCAACGCGACGAGGACCGCCAGCGACAACACCCCGACCCACGTGAGGAAGTGCAGCACGTCGAGTGTCCACTGGACGAGGTTCTTCAGGACGTTCGCGAGCGGCGTGAAGCCATCGACGAACGCCCAATTGTCGCCGCGGTTGATGATCAGCCAGTGCTGGACGTGATCGACCCAGTTCGCGATACCGAAGTCCCACCAGCTGGGAATCGGGTCGCCCCACGCAATCGCGAGCACCGCGGTGAACCCGCCGACCGCGAGAGCGGCGATCAGGAAACGGCGCGTCTGGAACCTCCGGTGACGAACCGGTCCCGAATCGAAGTCGTCAACCGTCTCACGCACTCGCGCGATCTGTTGACTGACCGCGGTCATCCGACCGCGGGCACGTCAGCGAGCGCGTCGAGCACGCAGAGTCGATCGACAGATCCACAGACCGATCCGTCGTCGTCGATGACCGCGACCGGCGCGTCGACCGAAGCGACGATCGGCACCAGATCGCTCACCTTGGTAGCCGCGGCAACCCGAGTCGTCGCGCCATCCACCACGGGGTTCATGATCGACCGGGCGGTGAGCACATGACCGCGCGGAACGTCACGCACGAAGTCGCGCACGTAATCGTCGGCGGGGGCGGACACGACCTCTTCCGGTGTCCCGACCTGCACGAATCGACCGTCGCGCATGATCGCGATCTGGTCGCCGAGCTTCAGCGCCTCGGCGAGGTCGTGCGTGATGAATACGACGGTCTTGCGCAGCTCGCGTTGGAGCCGCACGACTTCGTCCTGCATGTCGCGTCGGATGAGCGGGTCGAGCGCGGAGAAAGGCTCGTCGAACAGGAGAATCGCCGGGTCGTTCGCGAGCGCGCGGGCCAGGCCCACGCGTTGTTGCATCCCGCCGGAGAGCTCGTCGGGATAGGACTCGCCCACCGAACCCAAGCCGACGAGATCGAGCATCTCCTTGGCGCGGGCGAGCCGCTCCGCCTTCGAGACGCCTTGCACTTCGAGGCCGAACGCGATGTTGTCGAGCGCACGGCGATGCGGGAGCAACCCAAAGTTCTGGAACACCATCGAGAGGCGAGTGCGCCGCAGCTCGCGGAGATCGGCCGGGGAGAGATCGATCACGTTTCGGCCGTCGATCACGACGTCACCGGCTGTCGGTTCGATCAACCGGCTGAAGCACCGAACCAGGGTGGACTTGCCGGAGCCGGAGAGGCCCATCACGACGAACACGCCGCCCTCGGGAACGTCGAAGCTCACGTCTCGCACCGCGGCGACACAGCCGGTGGCCGCTTCGAGCTCGGCGCGCGGCAGGTCGGCGTCCGGCGTGCCGACCACGCGCTCCGCCTTCGGCCCGAACACTTTCCAGACCCCACGACACGAGATCATCGGTGCTGTCCCGTCCCCCATCTTCGCCAACCCTACGGGTCGTGCCCTTCCGCCGTCACGTACTGAGACATGGTCAAGATCGGCGACGCCGGAAGGGCTGAGCAGGAGGGTCAGAGGTTGGTGGCGGTGGCGAGGAGTGCGTTGGTGACGCGACGGTTCGACGGGCGGAGGCGGTAGCTCGGACCATGCACGTGCAGCGCCGCGACGACTGCACCCGAATCGTCGCGGATCGGCGCCGCCACCGAGCTAACTCCATCCATCAACTCTTCGACGGTCCAGACGTAGCCGTCGGCGCGGATCTGGGTCAGGCGTCGCCTGAGCTCGGCGGAGCGGGTCACGGTGTGGTCGGTGAACCGCGCCAACCCGTCGGCGCAGTAGGCGCGCACTTCGGCATTGGTGCGAGCTGCAAGGAGCACCAGGCCACTCGACACTGCATGCAGCGGAACCCGCTCACCGGTCCAATCACGCAACATGACGTCCTGGTCGGCCTCAACTTGGTCGAGGTAGAGAACGTTGCGAGCGCCGTCGGTGACCGAGATGCCGGCCGTCTCCCCCACCTGGGCGACCAACGCTTCGAGATGCGCTCGCGCGCGGGTCACGAGGCCGGCATCGGGGTTTGCCGCAGCGGCCAGGTCCCCGATCGTGGGACCGATGCGATAGGTCGGGCCGGGTTCCAACCGCTCGACCGCACCGACCTGGACCAGCGTGCCCAGAATCCGCGCGGTCGTACTGACGGCGAGGTCCGCGCGCCGGGCCACGTCGCTGACTCCGCCCGGTGCGGTCGCAACGGTGCGCAACACCGAGAAGGCACGCTCGACGGACTGCACGTCGCTCACGACGCGTCGTCGGCCGAAACCAGCAGGTGCGGTACTCTTTCCACGATGTGGAGGCTAACCGCATCGTGGCAAACACGGGTCGTCCAACAACTCGGCTGGGGCCATGACTGACGAACCAGTAGTAGGCGACGACGAGCCGATCGACCTCGCGGCACTCGGTGACGCCGAGCTGACGAGCCAGATGCACGACGACCTCTACGACGGTCTCGCCGACGAGATCGCGGAAGGTACCCAGATCCTCCTCGACCGCGGGTTCTCCGCGCAGCAGGTACTCGACGACGCGCTCGTCGAAGGGATGCGCATTGTCGGGATCGATTTCCGCGACGGCATTCTGTTCGTTCCCGAAGTGCTGCTCTCCGCGAACGCGATGAAGGCCGGCATGAAGTTGCTCCGCCCGCTGCTCGCCGAGACCGGTGCGAAGCCCGTCGGCAAGATGGTCATCGGCACAGTGAAGGGCGATATCCACGACATCGGTAAGAACCTGGTGGCGATGATGATGGAGGGCGCCGGCTTCGAGGTGGTCGACCTCGGCGTGAACACGACGGTCGACGAGTACCTCGCCGCGCTCGACGAGCACCAGCCCGACATCCTCGGCCTCTCCGCGCTCCTCACCACCACGATGCCCTACATGAAGATCGTGATCGACACGCTTCGGGAGAAGGGTCGCCGCGACGACTACATCGTGCTGGTGGGTGGGGCTCCGCTGAATGAGGAGTTCGGCGCGGCGGTCGGCGCCGACGCCTACTGCCGCGACGCGTCGATCGCGGCGGAGACTGCGAAGACGCTGGTCGCGCAGCGCCGAGCCAGTGTCACGACGTGAGCGCCGGGGCCGATCACGGTGGGTTCGGTGCGCTGGACCATGAAGGTGTCTGAAATCGCCTCGGCCCGGACGCTGGTCGTCGCGTGCGGTGCGCTCGCGCGTGAACTGCGCAACATCCTCGCCCAGCTTCCGGGCGACGCGGATCGGTTCGACGTCGTGTTTCTCCCCGCCAACCTCCACAACCGGCCGCAGGACATTCCGGCCGCGGTCGAGCACGCGGTGGGTGACGTTGGCGCCGGCGTCCGCGTATTCATCGCCTACGCCGACTGCGGTACGGGCGGCCTGCTCGATCCGGTCGTCGCCCGCTTGCACGCGACCCGGCTCCCAGGCGCACATTGCTACGAGTTCTTCGCCGGTTCCTCAGTGTTCGCGACGCTCGCCGAGACAGAGCCGGGAACGTTCTATCTGACCGACTTTCTCGCACGGCATTTCGATGCGCTCGTCGTACAGGGACTCGGCATCGATCGTCATCCTGAGCTTCGTGATCAGTACTTCGCGCACTACACACGCGTGGTCTTGCTCTCACAGTCCGACGATCCTGCTGTGGTCGAACTCGGCCGCGTCGCCGCCGATCGGCTCGAGCTTGCGTTCGAACACGTGCACGTCGGCCTCATTCCCTTCGCGTCCGCGATCGAAGCGGGAGTGGCTTGATATGGCCGCGAAGCTCGTCACGATCTGGTGGCGCGACATTCCCACCCAGGTGAACGCGCAGGAAGGCCGCACGCGCTATCAAGTGGTGCTGCCGCGGCGGTTCCAGCGCGCGGTCGACGAGGCGGCGATGGCGGCCGGTCTGACCCAAGCGGCGGACTACGTATCCGAGTGGCGGCGCGACACCGAGACCCTGCCGACCGCGTGCAGCGCACAGGAGCTCCAAGCCGCGGCCGACGCGGCGGCGGCACGGTTCGAGGACGAATACTCGAAGGAACGCCTCACCGAGATCGCTCGGAATGGTGGCTACAACCAGGAAATCGCGCCATGACCGACGTGCGCGTGGTGTTCACGCCTTCGGGCCTCGAGGCCACGGTGCCCGCGGGAACCACCGTCCTCGCCGCGGCGCGCACGCTGGGCGTCGACCTCGATTCCGTCTGTGGCGGACGCGGAATCTGCGGCCACTGCCAGGTGCTCCCGACCACCGGCTCGTTCGCGAAATGGTCGATCGATTCCGGAAGCAACGCGGTCTCCCCGCCGAGCGAGTCCGAAACCGACGGTCGCGCCAGCCGACCGGTGGCGCCCGGCGCGCGGCTCGGCTGTGTCGCCACCTTGCTGCACGACGCCGTCATCGATGTGCCTGCCGCGAGCCAAGTCCACCGTCAGGTGGTGCGCAAGACCGTGGCCCTCGACGATCTCGTCGTCGACCCGATCGTCACCTTCGCGTACCTCGAACTTCCACCGCCGACGATGGACGGCGCCAGTCTCGTCACCGCGATTCGGGTCGCGCTCCGCGAACAACACGGCCTTGAACTCGGTGCCATCGATCCCGACACGCTTCCCACGCTGCACGGCGCGTTCCGCGGCGAGCCGCGTACCGGCACCGTCGCGCTGCGACGCGTCGATCCCGATGGTCCGCCGGTACTCGCCGCCGCGTACAGCGGTTTCACCGATACCGCGTTCGGCATCGCGATCGATGTGGGCTCCACCACCATCGCCGGTCATCTGTGCGATCTCGCGAGCGGTGAAGTCCTCGCATCGAACGGTCGGATGAACCCGCAGATCCGGTTCGGTGAGGACCTCATGAGTCGCGTGTCGTACGTGATGATGAATCCTGGCGGTGAGCAGCTGCTGACGGCCGCGGTCCGCCAAGCGCTCAACGAACT
>JANYLF010000290.1 GCA_025357995.1 Acidimicrobiia bacterium
CTTTTTTCATTCCGGAACTGCTACGCGGTGCCGAGCCAGTGGAAGGGTTCCATCGGCAGGTTGCGCACCACGCCGAACACCATCACCACCACAATCGTCAGCGGCAGCCAGGTGCGTGGGATGGTGACCGCGCGCCACGACGGCCCGCCCCAGCCACGAACCAACGTGGTGAAGCACCACCAGGCCGCGAACGGCACCAGCACGACCGCGAACACATTGAGGTCCAACGCCGCCATCAGGTGACCGTTTAAGAGCTGGTGAACCGCCCGCGTCGCCCCGCACCCCGGACAGTCGAGCCCGGTCATCGCCTTGAACGGACAGATCGTGGGACCCCCGGCGGGATCGACCGCGCGCATCACGATGCAACCGGCAAGGAACGCGCCGCCAACGAGCAGCGGCGCGCACACCGGTCGGGCGACCGGTGTGCGATGCGGCGTGCGATCGAGTGTGGACGTCATCCGATCGGGCTCAGCGCGCCGGGGCGCCCTTCGAGACCCAGAAGTCGTTGAGTGCCGTCTGGCACTTCCAGAACCAGATGAGCGAACCGATGAGCGGCAACAGGATCCAGAGTCCCAGCAACGGGGTGACCGGGCTCTGGCGTCCGTCGGCCTCGTAGATGCTCTTGATCTCACCCGGGAGCAAGAAGATGTTGATCACACCACACACCAGCCCGAGCAGGATCGCGACGAGGCCGCCGATTCCCTGGCCCGACCACTTCTTGTTCTCTTCGAAGACGAAGTACTCCCACACGATCCCGTAGATACCGAGTGTCACGATCGTGAGCAAGATGGTGATGCCGGGACCTCGCGTTTGGCCGACGTTGCCGGTCAAAGCGGGAGAGGGTGGCGGGGATGGGGACATCGCTGAGTCAGTCATGCCGCTCATCGTTGGCGCGCGGACGGCCAAACGCAACGACTCCCGCCGGATTTCTTCGGATGCATCCGACCAAACCGGTCACACCAACCACGAGTCGACCGCCGCATTCTCATATCCGCTCCGTTCGCACGCACCGCTCGTAGCGTGACCCAGGATGGAATACGAGAATCTCCGACCGCTGGGAATCGGCGAGATTCTCGATTCCGCACTGCGGATCTACCGCGCGCGATTTGGCGCGCTCGTGGCCGCCGTCGCGTTCGTGGTGGTGCCGCTCCACCTGGTGCAATTCCTCTTCCAAATCTCGCAGCCGAACACTCACATCGTGCGGAGCCAGGGCCAGGCCTTCCAGAGCACCGGCCCGAGCGCGGGCACCACCCTTGCGCTCCTGGTCGTCACCGTGCTCGTGAGTCTGTTCACGACGGCACTCGCACAGGCTGCGTCCATGCGGATCATCGCGGATCAATACCTCGGCACGGAGACCTCCTGGTCGGCATCCCTGCGCGGCGCGCTCCGCCAGTTTCGTTCGCTCTTGTGGGTTGCGATCCTCGCCGGTCTGAGCTGGATCGTCGGCGGGTTCATGTGTGTGATCCCCGGCGTGTTCGCGTACGTCTTGTTCTCCGTCTCGGTCCCTGCGCTCCTGATGGAAGGCTGCAAGGGCACGAAGGCGCTCGGCCGGTCCCGCACGCTCGTGATCGGCCGCTGGTGGCCAACGTTCGCGGCGCTGCTCGTGATCTTCCTCCTCACGTTCGTGGTCACCTCGCTCGCGTCCGCGGTCGTCGGCGGTGCCACGATCTTTACGAGGGGCGTATCGAGTTCCACGGGAGTGCGCGCCATGCAGGCCGCGATCACCACGCTCATCAGCGTGTTCACGACGCCGATGACCGCGGCAGTTGCGACAGTCATCTACTTCGATCTGCGGGTGCGCAAAGAGGGGTTCGACATCGCGCTCATGGCGCAACGCCTCGAGCCGGTCGCCGCACCGACCGCTCCCCCCGGTGGATCGATATCTCCGCGACCGGCCGCGCCGGCGACAGACCTGAGTTGGTCTGCGCCCGCTACGTGGCCTGCACCGACCGCGGCACCGCCCCCGGTGCGGTCGCCATGGGCCGATGCGCCGCCCCCGGTCATCACCCCAGATAGTCCACCCGCCATCTCCCAACCCCCCGACGGCCCGCCGTCCGATGGTTTGCCGCCACCGCCACCACCCGCATGACCCCAGTCGTCGTTCGCCAGCTCGCGGCGGTTGACCCGAACGCGGCCCGCGACGCTGCCCGGGAGATCCTCCGCGGTCGCGAGTTCCGACCCGCAGGATCACCGAAACCGCTCGAGGGTGTGGTCACGTGGATCGGCGACCGCCTCAACGGCATCGCGGAAGGCATCGGCGACTTCTTCTCCGGGCTGTTCAAGCCCTTGTTCCAACTGTTGCCCGGCAACTGGGGCCTGGTCCTCGGCATCGTGTTGTGCGTCGGTATCGCGGCGTTCGTGATCTGGCTGGTGAGTCGCAACGCGGTGCGAGCGCCGAAGATTGCGGCGAGCGACTCGAACCCAGTCGCCCCGGACATCGATCCGAACGATCTCGAAGCCGCCGCACAACGCGCCGAGCGCGACGAACAGTTCGATCTCGCTATTCGGCTGCGTTACCGGGCCGGATTGATTCGGCTCGATCGCGCGGGCGTCATCGAGCTTCGGCCGTGGAACACCGCGGCGCTGCTCACCCGCAATGTCGCGTCACCGCGCTTCGATCGCATCACCGACACGTTCGAGGCGATCACGTACGGCGGGCGGGCCGCCACCGGCACCCAGGTCAACACCGTGCGCGCCGAATGGTCCACGCTGCTCACCGAAATAGGTCATCGATGACCGCGCCGACGAGTTCGGTCGCGTGGTGGCGCACCATTCCGCGCGGTGTCCGCGGTGCTCTCGTATTCGCGACGTTACTGCTGCTGCTGATGACGTCGGTAGGCATCGTCGACCGTGCCACTCGCGGCCGCGAGTCCCGCACGTACGACAGCCGAGGTTCGGCACGGTCCACAGCCACGAATGGAGCGAAGGCGTTCCGGCTTCTGCTCGCCCACTACAGCATCGCCACCACGGACCTCGCCGGCTCACTCCGAAGCGCGGCGAATCGCACCGAACTCGCGATCGACACCACCGTCTTCATTCTCGACGCTCCCTTCCCGAGCGATGCAGAACGGCGGACGGTGCGTGACATCGCCGTGAACGGCGGCCGCATCGTGATCGCAGGTACCGACGCCGGTGAATGGGTCGCCACCCCACCGTCGGTCGGCCGATCGAGCAGCCGCACCACCACGGTCCGACTCGGCCGCACCTACGCGGTAGAGACGGCCTCGACCACTCGCTGGTCCACGCCGCACGGTCCCGAGCTCGTGGTGACCCGCGCGGTCGGCGCGGGGCAGGTGGTGCTCGTTGCCGACAGCTCGTTCCTGCAGAACCAATGGCTCCCCCGACGCGACAACGCGGCCTTCGCAGTCGGGCTCGCCGACGATCGCGGTCGCGCCGCGTTCGCCGAAGGCGAGCACGGCCTCAGTGGCGCCTCCGGATGGGACGCAATCCCGACTGGTTGGAAGGTCGCCATCATCGGGAGCGCGCTCGCGTTGTTGCTCACGGCCACGGCACGCGGACGGCGCATCGGCCCGGCAGAACGCGCGGGACGCGCGCTCGACCCTCCTCGGCGGGCATCGGCCGACGCCCTCGGCGCGGCGATCGCGCGGGCCAAGCGGCCCGATGCCGCACTTATCGATCTCCGAACGATCGCACGTCAACGCGTGGTCGACGTCGGTCATGCGTCGGGAACCGAACCCGACACCGTGACCGACGCGTCGGTACGCGCCGCGGCGATCGCGGCGGGGTACTCCGAATCCGAAGCCAATGCGCTCATCAATCCGCTCACCGACTCCGCGTCGGTGCTTGCCCTCGGGCGCGCGTTCGCCCGCAGTCAGAGAGGAAGACCGTGAGAGAAATCCGCACTCGTCTGTTGTCCGAGGTCCGCAAGGTTGTGGTGGGTCAAGACGACACCACCGATTTCGTGCTCGCGGCAATTTCCGTGCAGGGCCACGTGTTGCTCGAAGGCGTTCCCGGCGTCGCCAAGTCTCTCCTCGCGAGCACGATTGCCCGCGCGCTCGGCGTGTCGTTCCGCCGCGTGCAGTTCACTCCGGACATGCTGCCGTCGGACCTCACGGGCACGATGGCGCTGCGGGGTCAAGAGCTCGCGTTCCGCCCGGGGCCGGTCTTCACCAACATGCTCCTGGCCGACGAGATCAACCGCACGCCGCCAAAGGCGCAGTCGGCCCTGCTCGAGGCCATGCAGGAGCGCCAAGTGTCGATCGACGGCGTATCGCACCCGCTGCCCGATCCGTTTCTCGTGATCGCGACGCAGAACCCCATCGAATACGAAGGCACCTACCCGTTACCCGAGGCGCAACTCGACCGGTTTCTCGTGCAGGTGAGCGTGGGCTATCCCGCGCCGGCCGACGAACTCGCCATGTTGCACATCGCACATCACGGAGTGGTACCCGCGGCGATGGACTCGGTGGACTCGGTGACAACCCTCGACGAGCTGGCCGCGCTCCGCGCGCTCGTGGACGCCACCACGGTGAGCGACGAAGTGCTCGGCTACATCGCGGAACTCGGACTCGCGACCCGGCGCCTTCCGAGTGTGCTCCTCGGCGCGAGTCCGCGGTCGTTGATGCATCTCCTCGCGGCGAGCAAGGCTTCGGCGCGGATGGCCGGACGCGACTACGTGACGCCCGACGACGTCGCGTGGATGGCACCCGCGGTCTGGCGCCATCGGATCCAACTCCGGCCTGAGGCGGAGCTCGAACGCGGGACCAGCGACGACGCCATCCGCACCGCGTTCGCATCCGTCGCGGTCCCGAGGTAGCGCGTGCTCCTCCTCTGGGTCGCGCTGGCGGCCCTCGGCATCATCCTTTTGAGCGTCGCGCCCGTGATGCCCACCGCTCGTGCCGGACTGATGATCACGGCGGTCCTTGTGAGCGCGATCGCACTCCCGGGCT
>JANYLF010000235.1 GCA_025357995.1 Acidimicrobiia bacterium
ACGCGGCGTCGCTGCGTCAGGCTTTCGCCCATTGCGCAAGATTCCTAACTGCTGCCTCCCGTAGGAGTCTGGGCCGTGTCTCAGTCCCAGTGTGGCTGGACATCCTCTCAGACCAGCTACCCGTCGTTGCCTTGGTAGGCCGTTACCCCACCAACAAGCTGATAGGCCGCGAGCCCATCCCGAAGCGGAATCCATTTCTTCATCTCGCCATGCGACATGATGAAGGCATCCGGTATTAGCACCGGTTTCCCGGTGTTATCCCAGTCTTCGGGGCAGGTTGCTCACGTGTTACGCACCCGTTCGCCACTTTCCACCCGGGCAAGCCCGGGCTTTTCGTTCGACTTGCATGTTTTAAGCGCGCCGCCAGCGTTCGTCCTGAGCCAGGATCAAACTCTCCATCGAGATCGGTGACTGACCAGCCCGAGGGCGGATCAACCGATGATCTGGGTTGAGAGCCACCGCCCCTGTACTGAAACGGGGACGGTAACTGGCTCGACAGGTCTCGAAAAGAGTCCTGTTGAGCATTGAATTGACGTGGTTACATCACTCACCAGAAGGTGACCGCAAAATGCTGTCGCCAGCCGGTGAGGGCAACCTCACTGACTTTTGTGCATCACTGTTCCGTTTTCAAGGAGCCGCTGCTCGGCACCGCCGCACCTGATCACAGCCGAAGCTGCATGCAGGGGCAGACCGAGCCAACACTCGTCCCCGAAACCCCTGATTTCTCAGGCGTTCGCTCTTGCGGAGCACCGGGGCGTCCGTGTCAATCCACCGTCGGAGCGCGCGACCAAAACTGGACGGCACCCGTGGGCGGAAGCGGGAGTATATGGAGCGCGGCCCCGTCGGTCAAGCCGGACGGGAAAGATTTCGCGCGTGTGATTCGTTGTACGCTCCGTCCGTGGGACGAGCGAATTCCAAGCCGCGCAAGGGCAAGAAAAAGCCCCAGCACCTCAACAAGGTCGGGGGTGCGAACGACATGCGTACCGAAGGTGCCAGAGAACGGGGCGCCATCATGGACGTGATGGGGCTCGGGAACATGAGCTCCGGGGGTCGGTCGACGCTCTTCGTCGTCGGTGTGCTGATCCTCGTGGCCGCCATCGTCGCCTTGGTCGTGCTCACCGCGCTTCCGTAGGCATCAGCGAATCCGGACGCGGGCCCAGGCGCGCTTGCCGACCTGGAGGACCTGACCGTCGGCATCGGCCGCGCTCACCTCAAGATCGGGGTCGGTCACCTTCTCCCCCGCGATTTTCACACCGCCCTGTTCAATCTTGCGCCGCCCCTCCTTATTGGACGACACCAGCTCCGCCCGCGCCAGGAGACGAGCGAGGCGCATCGGGAACTCCGCGGCAGGAACTTCGCGTTCGGGCAGGTCGGAAGGGACCTGGCCGGCTTTGAAGACTCGGTCGAACTCGGCCTCGGCCGCGTCCCCCGCGCCCGGTCCGTGGTAGAGGTCCGCGATCGTGCGCGCCAGAAGTCGCTTGGCCTCGACCGGCGCGATCGCGCCATCGGCCAGTGCCGCCACGGTCTGCTCGACGCGATCAGGGGACCACCCCGTCGTCAGGGCGAAGTACCGCGGCATCAACTCGTCGGGGATGCTCATGAGCTTGCCGAACTGCTCCCCGGGCGGCTCCGCGATCCCGATGTAGTTGCCGAGTGATTTCGACATCTTCTTCTCGCCGTCGAGCCCCTCGAGGAGTGGTGTCGTCATCACGACCTGCGGGTCCATCCCCGCTGCACTCTGGAGCTGGCGACCCATGAGGTTGTTGAAGAGCTGGTCGGTACCGCCAAGTTCCACGTCGGCTCGAACCTCGACCGAATCGGTGCCCTGGAGGAGCGGATACAGCAACTCCGAGAGTGCGATCGGCACGCCATCGCGGAATCGGGTCGCGAAATCGTCTCGCTCCATGATCCGGGCCACGGTGGTCCGGCCGGTGAGGCGCAGGACATCAGCCATATCCATCCGCGCCAGCCAGTCGGCGTTATGCACCAGTTCCAAGCGATCAGGCGAAAAGTCGAGCACCGCCCTGACCTGGTCGATGTAGGTCTGGGCGTGATCTTCGACCTCGGCGGCCGAGAGCGGCGGTCGGGTGGCGGAGCGCCCGGTGGGGTCGCCGACCCGAGCGGTGAAATCGCCGATGATGAGGACCGCGAGGTGCCCGAGGTCTTGGAATTGGCGGAGCTTGTGCAAGACAACCGTATGACCGAGGTGGATATCCGAGGCGGTGGGATCGATGCCGAACTTCACTCGAAGCTGGCGCCCCGACGTGAGCAACTTGTGGAGTTCGTCCGGATCGATGCAATGGACGGTGCCCGCGGTGAGGACCTGCAGGGCGTCGTCGGCATCGTTCGTCACGGTCGGCACGGTACCAGCGCGCCCCGAAACCCGAGGTTCCGTTTGAAACAATGGCCACAATGACTCGACGCCCGAATCCGCGCTGGTTCGTCGCGTTCATGGCCGCGATGCTCGTCGCGACCGGGTGTCGTTACACGACGCAGCTCACCTGCCGAGTGAGCAGGCAGTGTCGTCGCGAATTCTGTGGGGTGACGGAACGCTGCTGACGCGGGTCCACGGAGTGGAAGATCGCGATCCGGTGAAGCTCGCCGACATGGCGAAGACGCTCCCCCGCGCCGTCATCGCCATCGAAGATTCTCGGTACTACCAACACGGGGGCTTCGACCTGCGCGGTATCGCGCGGGCGCTCACCCACAACATCGAGAAAGGCCGCGCCGCAGAAGGTGGCTCGACGATCACGCAGCAATACGTCCGCGCCGTCATGCTCGGGAGCCAGAAGAGCCTCAAGCGCAAGTTGCGCGAGGCGGTCATGGCGATGCAGCTCGAAGACCGCTACTCCAAGCACACCATCCTCGAGCGTTACCTGAACACCGTGTACTTCGGAAATGGCGCCTACGGCGTGCAAGCCGCCGCGCGCACGTACTTCGGGAAGGACGCGTCCCAAGTCGACCTCGCGCAGAGCGCGCTCTTGGCCGGCGTGATCCGGTCCCCCACCGACTACGACCCGTTCATCCATCCCGATGCGGCACTCGCCCGCCGCAACGCCGTCATCGATCGGATGCGCACGCTGCACCGACTCTCGGCCCCCGAAGCCGCGCTCGCCCGAGCGGTACCGATTGGCGCGACGCGGCAACCGACGGACCAGCACTACGCCGCGCCCTTCTTCGTCGAGAAGGTCAAGAAGTTCATCTTCAACGATCCGCGATTCGGCGCGACCGTGGCCGACCGGGAGCGCAAGCTGTTCCAAGGTGGACTCACGATCGAGACCACGCTGGATCCGAGCTGGCAGCTCCAGGCCGAAATCGCGTTGCACGGGATACTCACCGACCCCGGCGACCCGCCCGGCGCGATTGTGGCCGTCGATCCCGGGACGGGACACGTGAAGGCCTACGCCAGCAGTCAGAACTTCTGGGGCACGGATCAGTTCGCGAAAGTGGACCTCGCCGATGCTCGCAACAACAACGGCGCGCCGACCCGCCAACCGGGAAGCAGCTTCAAACCCTTCGTCCTCGCCACCGCACTCGAGCAAGGCATCCCACTCACCAGAACCTACGACGGACGATCACCCCGAGTGATCCTGCCCGGATGGACCGCGATCAAGCCGCTCGAGAACTTCGAAGGGACCGCCTTCGGTCGCATCAACCTCGTCGACGCGACCGTCAACTCAGTGAACACCGTCTACGGACAGCTTGTCACCGACGTCGGGCCGCAGAACGTCGCGAATCTCGCGAACGCGGCCGGGATCACGAGCAGGCTCGCACCGGGACAGTCGATCGGCATCGGCGACGACGAAGTCACGCTCGAAGACATGGCGTCGGCGTACAGCACGTTCGACAACGATGGCCTGCACCATCCGGAGGTGTTCGTCACTCGCGTGACCGATCGCACCGGTCGCGTGCTATACGAACCCCATCCAGCGCCATCACGTGCGATGTCGGCTACGACCGCGCGCACGCTGACGGCGGTGCTCCAACAGGTGGTCCAACGAGGCACCGGAATCAACGCGCGCATCGGGCGTCCCGTCGCCGGCAAGACGGGAACACGAGACAAGCGCACCGACGCGTGGTTCGTGGGCTACACCCCCGAGTTGGTCGCCGGGGTCTGGGTCGGATTCCCGGCCGGTGCCCCGGGCGGATTCACGCCCCACACGCGCATCCCGCTCCAGGGTGGCAATTGGCCGGCCAAGATTTGGCAGATCTTCGCGAGTAGCGCGCTCGCGACGACTCCCGCGTCGCTGTTCCCGGTTCCCGAGGCGCCCACGACCGCGCCGAGGTCTACGACCACCACGACCCGCGCTCCGATCAAGCCGGGGATCTATTCCGTGGTGGGCCTCGACGTGATTACGGCCACGCAATCATTGACCCAGAAGGGGTACAAGGTCGCGGTGGTGCTCGCGCCGAGTCGGCGATACCCACCGAATTACGTCACCGCGCAGGACCCGCCGGAGGGAACGGCCGTGCGAGCCGGTGCGACCATCACCCTGACCGTCGCCAACGGTCGTCCCCTGGTGCTCGACGTTCCCAATGTGTTGGGGCTCCTCGCCGATCAGGCCGCCGCGACCATTCGCGCCGCGGGATTCGTTGCCAACGTCGTCGTGGCCGCCGAACCGCCGCCCGGGACCGTGGGCAGCGCGGGCAAGGCCTGGAAACAGAGCCCGATCTCAGGCTCCCGAGCCGACCAAGGCTCCACCGTCACCGTCTGGGTCAACCCTTAACTATTCGACGACTCGGCGGTCGCCTTCGCGGACGCGGCGGGCGAGGCCGGACAGCAGACGCGCGGTCATCGCGGGGAGTTCGCCGACGAGACGCTTGAAACTCTTGGCGTCGAGGACACCCACGGTCGCGGCGGAGGTGGTCACCACATCCGCGTTGCGCGGTGCGGGGTCGAGAACCGCGAGTTCGCCGAACCAGTCGCCGGCATCGAGGCTGGCGATCCGGCGACCGTTGCGTGACACGGTTGCGGTGCCGTCGATCAGCACATAGAAGGTGTCACCCGCCTCGCCCTGTCGCACGAGCATCACGCCGTCGGCGACGTCGTGCACGCCCAGTGCCTTCGCGACGTGTCGACGTTCCTTCGCCGAGAGTTGCGAGAACAGCGGGACCGCGGAGAGGTGCGATGCGATGTCGTCGATCTTGGCCATGGATCCTCCTCGAAAATCAAACAGTGACGGGCAACGCGAGCATGCCCCGTAACACGAACCGCCCGTTATAGACGGGCGAGTCGTCGACGAGCGCGATATTCGGGAACCGACGGAACAGCGCGGGGATCGCACTGCGGCCTTCGAGACGCGCGAGCGCCGCGCCCAAACAGTGATGGATGCCACCGCCGAAGGCCACGTGGGCACCGGCATTTTCGCGCCCGAGGTCGAGCTCGTCGGCCGTCGGGCCCCACTTCGCCGGGTCACGGTTGGCGGCCGCGAGCCCCGTCATCAAGATCGAGCCCGGCGGCAACGTGGTGTCGTCGATGGTCAGCTCGCGCGTGCTGAGCCGGCCCGAGAACTGCACAGGTGGGTCGTAACGCAGCAGCTCTTCGATCGCGTTCTGATCGAGGGTGGCGTCGGCACGGAGGCGAGCCGCTTGGTCTGGATTCCGCAACAACGCCAGCGTGCCGTTGCCGATGAGGTTGACCGTGGTCTCGTGGCCGGCGACGTACAACAGGACCACCTGGTCGATCAGCTCCTGCTCGTCGAGCATGTCGCCTTGGTCTTCGGCCGCGATCAGCGCGCTCAGCAGATCGTCGGTCGGGCGCGCGCGTTTTTCATCGATGACGGCGTTGACGTACCCTGTCATGGCATCGCCCGCATCGAGCGCGGCCTCGAACTCCTCCAGCGTGAAGACCGGGTCGAGGGTCTTGACCAACGCGCCGGACCAGGCGCGTAAATCGTCCCGGCGATCCATCGGCATTCCCAGCATCTCGGAGATGACGGTGAAGGGCAAGAGAAACGCAAGGTCGGCGATGACGTCCATCGAGCCGCGGGCCTCGGCATCGTCGAGTGCCGTACCGACCAAGCGCTCGCACAGGGGACCAAGTTGCGCGACGGTCTTCGGAGTAAAGGTCTTGGCGACGAGGCGACGGAGCCGATCGTGATCCGGCGGATCGAGACTCAGCATGGCGCGACTCCCGCGGCTGCGATCGCCGATGCGTTCCATCATCTCCGGGGGCAGCGGGAACGCGGTCGCGTCACGCGCCTCCACGCTCATAGTCGGATCGCGCAGCACTCGCACGACGTCGTCGTAGCGCGTGAGGAGCCATGGTCCCATCCCCGTCGAGAACACCGGAGCGGTCGACCGCAGCGCCGCGTAGTGCGGATACGGATCCGCCGGGAACCCCGGATCCAGCGGGTTGAATCCGACATCGGTGGTGGCCACGGACTCAGACGCTAGGGCCGAACCGTCACACGTGTCTCGTGGCCGCGGTCACCTAGCAGTTCGGGCAGACCGGCGTGGACCACTCACGTTGGGATCACCGGCGACGAACCAGCGCCACCGGGTCCGATCACCCTTGCCGGGCGCGAGCCCGATGCGTTCCGACCGGGCGGGTCGCGGGGGCGGCTCGATGCCATCGGCGAAGATCCCAATCGGGCCGCGCAACAGATTCGTTCCGTCGTCGTCTCGTCTCAGCCCGAATGCCGACGCAAGACGGGCGGGGCCGGCAAGGAGCATCCGGTCCTGACCCGCGGCGGGCCGCCGCCGGCGCATGAGCTCGAGTCCGGCAACGGGAGCGGCCGCACGGATGAGGACAGCACCGCCATCGCCCGCGGGTGCGCCCGCGACCACGTTCGCGCAAAAGTGCATGCCGTAGGTGAAGTACACGTAGAGCCGACCGGGCGGACCGAACATCGTCGCGTTGCGCGCCGTCGGCCCGCGGAACGCGTGGCTCGCGGGATCGGTGGAGCCGCGGTACGCCTCGACCTCCACGATGCGAGCGACGAGCCTCACATCGTCACGAGTCGAGACGACAAGCTTGTTCAGGAGATCCGGTGCGAGTTCACGCGGGTCTCGATCGAAGAAAGCTCGGGTCAGTCGGTGAGCCACTGCGCATCGCGTTGGAGGCTCGCGCGCGCCGCGTCGATCTGGGCGCGGAGCGGGGTCGGTCCCCCACCACCCGGTGTCGTCCGGTTCGCGACTGCCGCTCCCGGTGCGAGCAACACCGCCGCGTCGGGACCCAATCGCGGTTCGGCCGCCACGAGGTGCATGAGTGACGCCTCTCCGTCGAGCGCGCGGCGGACCAGTTCGCCGACGATCGCGTGCGCGTCACGGAACGGAGTTCCCTGGCGCACGAGGTATTCGGCGAGATCCGTCGCCCCGAGGTACGGGTTTGCAGCGCCAGCGGCCATCGCCGAAGTATCGAACTCGACACCGGCGATCAGACCGGCGAGCGCATGCCCCGACGCGAGCAACGTATCAACCGCGTCGAACAGCGGTTCCTTGTCTTCCTGGAGATCGCGGTTGTACGCGAGCGGCAGTCCCTTCAGCGTGGCCAGCAGCCCGGCGAGATCGCCGATGACCCGCCCGGCCTTGCCCCGCACCAGCTCGGCCACATCCGGGTTCTTCTTCTGCGGCATCATCGACGACCCGGTCGCGTACGCGTCGGACAATCGGACGAAGCCGAACTCCGTGCTCGACCAAAGCACGATCTCCTCGCCAATTCGCGACAGGTGCACCTGCGCCAGCGCGGCGGCGAAGACGGCTTCGGCGACGAAGTCCCGGTCGGAGACGGCGTCGAGCGAGTTCTCGAAGCGCGCCGAGAAGCCGAGGAGCTCGGCCGTGCGGTCGGGATCCAACGGCAGACTCGAGCCGGCCAGCGCGCCCGCGCCAAGCGGTGAGACGTCGGCCGCAGTCGCCACTCGTTGCCAACGCTCGACGTCACGACCCAGGGCCCAGAGGTGGGCCAGGAGATGGTGCGCGAGCAGGACCGGCTGCGCGTGTTGGAGATGTGTGTACCCGGGCAACGACACCCGCTCGCCGGCTTCCTCGGCGCGTGCGAGCAACACTGCTTGGAGCTCGTGCAACGCCGCGGCGCAGCTGCGCGCGGCCCGACGCGTCCACAAGCGCAGGTCGGTCGCGACCTGATCGTTGCGGCTACGCCCGGTGTGGATCTTGGCGCCCGCGGCGCCGGCGAGCTCGGTGACGCGTCGCTCAACGGCGGTGTGAATGTCTTCATCGGACGCGACGAACGTGAACGTCTCGTCGGCCAACTCGGCGGCGACCGTGTCGAGCGCAGCAAGGATCGCGTTTCGCTCGTCGTCGGTCAGGATGCCGACCTCGGCGAGCATCGTGACGTGCGCGCGCGAGCCCTCGACGTCTTCCGGCGCGAGCCGCTGATCGAACGACAGACTGACTGACAGCGCCATCAGCGCGTCGGCCGGCCCGTCCGCGAACCGCCCGTGCCACAAGGTGTTACCGGCGTCGCTCACGGGCGAACCGTGGGTTCTTCGATGCGTTGACGCTTGGCCCATGTCTCCACGGAAAGGCCCCACAGGCGAACGAAGCCGGCCGCGTCCTCGTGGCGGAACGCGTCGTCGGCCTCGTAGGTGGCGAGCGCGAAGTCGTACAAGCCGCGCTCGGCGCGCCGACCCACCACCGTGCACTGACCGGGCTGGAGGTGCAACCGCACCTCCCCCGTCACGTGCTTCTGCGTCGAGTCGATGAACGCATCAAACGCTTCGCGCAGCGGCGAGTACCAGAGACCGTCGTACACCGTCTCCGCATAGCGAGTTTCGAGACGACTCTTCTCGCGCATCACGTCGCGTTCCAACGTGATCGATTCGAGATCCGCGTGCGCGAGGATCAGCGCGAGTGCGCCTGGGCACTCGTAGATCTCACGGCTCTTGATGCCGACGCGCCGGTTCTCGACCATATCGACGCGACCGAAACCGTACGCGCCGACCATCGCGTCGAGTTCTGGGAGCATCTGGTGCAACGGGGTCGGTACGCCGTCGAGCGATACGGGGATGCCGCGTTCGAAGGCGACCACGCACTCGACAGAATCGGCAGGCGCGTCGGCGACCGCGCGGGTGCGCTCGTAGATGTGCTCGGGCGGTGCGTTCCACGGGTCTTCGATCGCGCCGCACTCGATCGCGCGGCCCATGATGTTCTCGTCGACGGAGTACGGCTTGTCGAGCGACGCGGTGATCGGAATGCCGAATCGCTCGGCGTACGCGATCGAGTCGGCCCGCGTGAAACCCCAAACCCGGACCGGTGCGAGCACCTCGAGGTCGGGTGCCAGCGTGCGGAGGCTGACCTCGAAGCGGACCTGGTCGTTGCCTTTCCCGGTACAGCCGTGGGCGACGGCGTCGGCGTTGAACTCACGCGCTGCGGCCACCAGGTGGCGGGTGATGACCGGCCGCGACAACGACGACACGAGCGGATACTTGCCTTCGTACAACGCGTTGGCCTTGATGGCGTTGGCCACAAAACGCGACCCGTACTCCTCCCGAGCGTCGACGACCTTGGCTTCGATCGCGCCCGCCGCGAACGCGCGTTCACGAATCGCTTCCCAGTACTCCGCGTTCGCGTTCGGCTCCTGGCCGACGTCGACCGCGAGGGCCACGACCTCCGAGCCCCACTCCTCTTGAATCCACTTCACTGCAACCGACGTATCCAGACCGCCGGAGTACGCCAACACCACGCGCTTTGTCATGACCCTCCTACAGTCCTGCGAGAGCGGCGAGACGTGCCGCGACGGCCGCGCCGCCCACCGACTCGCCGCACACCAAGATCAACGTGTCGTCACCGGCCACGGTCCCCAACACGTCGGGATATCCGGCTCGGTCCAGCGCAGAACCGATCACGTGCGCCGAGCCGGGTGGCGTGCGTAAGACGACCAGGTTCGCAGAGTGCGCGACGTCGACGACAAACTCACCCATGACCCGACGCAAGTGGTCCTCAGGGCTCGCCGCGTCTTTGGAGTGCTCCGGCACCGCGTACGCCATCGCACCACCCGGGATGCGCACCTTCACCGCACCGAGGTCTTCGAGATCGCGGCTCACCGTCGCCTGGGTTGCGAGCACACCCTCGGACGCGAGCATCTCGACGATTTGGCCCTGACTCGAAATCGCCTGCTCTTCGAGCAACCGTGCGATCCGATGTTGCCGCTGGGGTTTGCCCATCGTGGACATCAAGCCTCTTCCTTCAGAAAGTCGTCCTCCATCAGGAACGCGAACAGCGCCCGTTTGGAGTGCATGCGATTCGCGGCCTGGAGCCACACCGCGCTCGCCGGGCCGTCGATCACCGAGGCGGCAACCTCTTCTCCCCGATGCGCGGGCAGACAATGGAGGAACCGCGCGTCGGCCCCGGCCGCGGCCATCAGTACGTCGTCGACCTGCCAGCCTCGGAACACCTCGCGCCGCACGTCGGCTTCGGCTTCCTCACCCATCGAGGTCCACGTGTCCGTGTACACGATGTCGGCGCCCACAACTGCGTCCAACGGGTCGGACACCAACTCGATCACCCCACCCAGGTTGCGCGCGCGATCGACCACCAGCTCGTCGAGTTCGTAGCCCGCAGGCGAGCTCACGACGAGCTCGAGTCCGGTCAGCGCCGCGCCGTACGCGAGCGACGCGGCCACGTTGTTGCCGTCACCCACGTACGCGACCCGACGCCCTTCGAGGCTTCCGAGTAGCTCGCGAATCGTCAACAGATCTGCCAACGCCTGGCAGGGGTGGGCACGGTCGGAGAGCAGATTCACGATCGGAATATCGACGGCCGCGCTCATACGTTCGAGCACGGTGTGATCGAACACCCGCGCCGCGACGATCGCGTGAAATGCCGCCAGGGTCCGCGCGACATCTTCGGCCGACTCACGGACGTCGATGCTGATCTCGTCGTGACGAATCGTGATCGGGTGACCGCCGAGACCGACGACAGCCATCTCGCCACTGTTGCGCGTACGCGCCGACGGCTTCTCGAAGACGAGCGCGACTCCGCGCCCGGCGAGCGGTTTCGGAATCGCGCGGGGATCGTCTTTCCACTCGACCATCGTGTCGAGCAGCGCGGAGAGCTCGGCGTGGGTCAGATCGTCCACTTCGAGGAAATCACGAGATGTGGTCATGGGTGCTGTCCGTCCAGGACTTCTTTCAGGATGGCAATGCCGGCGTCGATCTCCTCCGCCGTAACGAGCAGGGGCGGTGCGAACCGCAACGAAGTTGGCGTGACCGCATTCACCACGAGGCCGTGGTCGAGACAGGACGCGGCGACCGGCCCGGCAGCCAGCCCGTCGACAAGTTCCGCGGCGATCAACAAGCCGAGGCCCCGCACGTCCTTCACCTGGGTCAGGTCGGCGAGACCGACCATCAAACGTTTGCCTTGCTCGGTCGCACGCGCGGCCACGTTCTCGTGTTCCATCACGTCGAGCACCGCCAGCGCGGCACGCGCCGCGAGGGGTTGGCCACCAAATGTGGTCGCATGGTCACCGGGCTTGAACGCGCCGGCCACATCGCGGCGCGCCCAGCACGCACCGATGGGCATGCCGTTGCCGAGCGCCTTCGCCAACGTGACCACGTCCGGGCGTACGTCACCGCTGTGTTCGAACCCGAACCAGCGACCGGTGCGACCGAGACCGGTCTGCACCTCGTCGATCATGAGCAGCGCCTCGCGCTCGTCGCAGAGCGCGCGCACGGCTTCGAGATAGCCCGGCGGCGCGGGTTGGACACCACCTTCGCCTTGGACCGGTTCGAGCAACACCGCGCACACGCGTTCGTCCATCGCCGCCGCGAGCGCATCGACGTCGGCAAACTCGACCTGGCGAAACCCACTCGGCAGAGGTTGAAACGTCTCCTGCTTCTGGGGTTGGCCGGTGGCCGCCAACGTGGTGAGCGTGCGACCGTGGAACGAGTTGTAGGCGGAGAGCACGTGGTACCGCTCCGGCCCACCGCTGGACTGGCCGTACCGACGGGCCAACTTGATCGCACACTCGTTGGCTTCCGCGCCAGAGTTCGCGAAGAACACCTGACCCGGGGTACCGGTAGCAGACGTGAGCAGAAGGTCGATGCGCTCCGCGAGTCGCGGCTGCTGGTCGTTCAGATACAGGTTCGAGACGTGCACCAGCGTGCGGGCCTGATCGGCGATCGCGTCGGCCACGGCGGGATGCGCGTGACCGAGCGAGACCGTGGCCAGCCCGGTGAGGAAGTCGAGGTACACCTTGCCTTCCGAATCCCAAAGTTTCGTCCCGTCACCGCGCACGAACGCGACCGGCTGACGCCCGTACGTCTGCATCACATGCTCGTGATCGAGCTTCCACAAGTCGTCGTAGTGCTGAGTCATGACGTTTCTCCCACTCTTGGCCCGGCGTCTCCGCTCACCATGGTGCCGATGCCTTCACGGGTGAAGAACTCGAG
>JANYLF010000240.1 GCA_025357995.1 Acidimicrobiia bacterium
CAAGAAGGATGCTCATCAGGCTGCCCTGCCCCTCGTGTCTCTTCGTACGGTGACGCCGAGAAGATCTAGCGCCTTGGCGGAGCAGCCGCAAGTGTCGAAAGTCGGGATCGGCACCGTAAACGCGACCGGCAAGCGTGCCGCGATGAACATGCAGCACCGGTGGCGCTTCGCCGATGGGAAGGTCGTGTCCTTCGGGGGATTGGAAGACACCGAACAGTCAGCCGCGGTCTTCGCCTGAGGGGACCGTGCGTTTACCAGCGCGTCGTCCAGGTGGCGGGTGGGTTGGCGGTGTCACACGCGCTGTCGGCCGGCCCGCCGGGCCCTGTAGAACGCGTTCTCGCGCGATGGCCTACAGTCCCCGGGCCGAATCCTGATCAGGGGAAGCCCATGTACATCGGTCTCACACCCGCGCTGCAATCCCTCCGCGACGAGCTGCGCAGCTACTACGAGCAGCTCCTCACGCCCGAGGTCGAAGACGAACTCTCGCACAGCGAGGGCGTCGGCCCCGTCGCCCGTAGCATCTGGAAGCAGATGGCGTCCGACGGTTGGGCCGGCATCGGGTGGCCGAAGGAGTACGGCGGCCAGGGTCGCTCGGAGATCGAGCAGTTCATCTTCTTCGATGAGTCGATGCGTGCCGGCGCCCCTGTGCCGATGCTCACGATCAACTCGGTCGCGCCCACGATCATGAAGTTCGGCACGCAGGAACAGAAGGACTTCTTCCTTCCCAAGATCCTGGCGGGCGACATTCACTTTTGTATCGGCTACACGGAGCCCGACTCGGGTACCGACCTCGCGTCGTTGCGCACACGCGCCGATCGCGATGGCGACGAGTACGTGATCAACGGCCAGAAGATCTTCACGAGCCTGGCCACCGACGCGGATTACGTCTGGCTCGCGGTGCGCACGGATCAGACGGTGAAGAAGCATAAGGGCATCTCGATGATCATCGTCCCGACCGACTCGCCCGGCTTCAAGTGCGAGCCAATTTCCAACATGGGTGGCTTCAACACCAACGCCACGTTCTACGAAGACCTCCACGTGCCGGTCACCAACCGCGTCGGCGAAGAGAACCAGGGTTGGAATCTCATCACCAACCAGCTCAACCACGAGCGGGTCACCCTGTGCGCGAGCGGCATCGTCGACCGTCAGCTCGAAGACGTGATCGCGTGGGCGAAGCTCACGAAGCTGGCCGACGGGCGGCGGGTCATCGACCAAGAGTGGGTGCAGCTCAACATCGCACGCGTCCACGCACGGCTCGACTACTTACGGCTCGCCAACTGGAAGATCGCCGACGGCGCCACGCGCGGTGAGGCACTCAACCCGGCGGCGGCCTCGGCGATCAAGGTGTTCGGGACCGAGTTCTACCTCGAAGCCTTCCGACTGTTGATGGAGATCTTCGGTCCGGTGGCGGCGGTGAAGGGCAACTCACCCGAGTCGGTCCTGCGCGGTCGGCTCGAGGCTCGCACCCGCAGCATGCACATCCTCACGTTCGGCGGCGGCACCAACGAGATGCAACGAGACCTCATCGCGATCTTCGGTCTGGGCATGCCCGGATCGCCCCGCTGAGCCGTCGGCTCTCTACGACGAGAAACGAGAATCACGATGGACTTCACTCTCTCGGACGAGCAAGAGGCGCTGCGTGATCTCGCGCGTCAGATCCTGAGCGATCGCATGACGCTCGGCCATCTCCGCGGGCTCGACGAGAGCACCGACTGGTTCGACCGCGACACCTGGGCCGAGTTCGCGAAGGCGAATCTCCTCGGCGTGGCGCTGCCCGAATCCGTCGGTGGCCTCGGTTACGGCTTCCTCGAGCTGTGCCTGATCCTGCAAGAGCAGGGACGCACGGTCGCGCCGATGCCGTACCTGCATACGTTCGTGACGTGCGCCGAGACGGTGTCGAAGTTCGGCTCCGACGACCAGCGTGCAGGTATGGGTCCGATGGTCGCGGGCGAAGCCGTCTTCACCGCGGCGCTCAGCGAGCTGGGCACGTCGCCGTACGAACCGATGACGAACGCGACCCCGCAAGGCACCGAGTGGCGCGTCGAGGGCAAGAAGGTGTGCGTACCGATGGCGCACGTGTGCGAGCGGGTACTGGTCCCGGCACGCGTCGGCGACGATATCGGGCTGTTCTTCGTGAAGGTCGATCAGCCCGGCGTGACCCTCGAGCGCCAAGACACCACCAACCACGAGCCGCAGTTCGTCATGCATCTCGATGGCGCAACCGTGGAAGACGCGTACCGCGTCGGTGCGATCGCGGATGGGCGCGACATTCTGCGCTGGATGGTGCAACGAACCACCGTCGGTATCTGCGCGATCGTCGCCGGTGCGTGCCAGGAAGCACTGCGGATCACGGCCCAGTACACGACCGAACGCAAGCAGTTCGACCGCGCCATCGGAACGTTCCAAGCGGTCGGGCAACGGCTCGCCGACGCGTACATCGACACGCAAGCCATCGAACTCACGATGCTCCAGGCCGCGACCAGGCTGGCAGCCGGTGAAGACGCGGCGATGGAAGTGGCGACCGCGAAGTACTGGGCCGCAGAGGCCGGGAGCCGGGTGGTGCATGCCGCGCTGCATGTGCACGGCGGCATCTGCATCGACCTCGACTACCCCATCCACCGTTACTTCCAATGGGTCAAGCAGCTCGAGTTCACGTTGGGTTCCGAGACCGCGCAGTTGCAGGAGTTGGGTCGGCTCATCGCGGCGTCCTAGAAATCGTCGTAGAAAGAGCGTATGGAGCGGCGATCGTTCATCCGATGGTTGGTGATCGTTGCGGCAATCGGCCTCGTCGTCCGACTTGTGGTCGTCGCCTTGGCCTCTCGTGATCTGGCGTTCGGCGACGGCCTCTGGTACCACTCGCAGGCGCAGATCATCGCCGACGGCCACGGCTATCTCAGCCCCGGCCAGTACCTCTTCAAGGGCCAACATCTCGCGACCGCGGAGCACCCCCCGCTGTTCCCGTTCTTGCTCGCGATCGTGTCTTGGTTCGGCGGCACTTCAGTGCTCGCCCATCAACTCACCGGCGCGGTCCTGGGGGTGGCCGGAGTCGTCGTCGTCGGCTTTCTCGGCCGCGCGGTCGCGGGCGCGCGCGTCGGGCTGATTGCCGCGTTGATCGCCGCGATCTCTCCGACGATGTGGCGCTACGACGCGCTGGTGCTCTCCGAAGGTCTGCTCGTGCTCACGGCTGCGCTGTTCCTGTTCGTCGTGTATCGATTCTGGGACCAGCCGCGTCCGATCCACGGAGTGTTGCTCGGCGCGACCCTCGCGTTGGCCACTTACACGCGCGCGGAGATGGTGTTCCTCGGACTGGTCATCGTGGTACCAGTCGCAGTGTGGAACCCGCGCATCAGCGGCGCGGCCGCGCGCGTGCGGGTGATCGCGACCGCAGCCGTGATCGCGATGCTGTTCCTCGCGCCCTGGGTGGTGCGCAACCTCACCACGTTCGAGCGGCCGGTCGTGTTCTCGAACAATCAGGACTCGGTGATCGCCGGGGCCAACTGCGCGGAGATGTATTCCGGACCGGGGATCGGTTCGTGGGTCCCTGGGTGCAACACCGCTCATCTCACCCAGCACGGCGACCAGAGCGTGGTGTTCGAGGTGGTCCGGCGCCGAGGCCTCACCTACATGCGCAATCACCTCAGCCGGCTCCCCGTTGTGATGGTGGCGCGGGTCGGTCGCGAGTGGGAGGTGTTCCGGCCGTTCCAGGACATCGCGAGCGACGGTCGCACCGACCAGTTGTGGACCGTGAGTACCGCCACGTTCTGGGTCCTCGCGATCGCGGGCGGCGTCGGTGCCGTGCAGCTACGCGGAGCTCGACGGCTCGTGTGGCCCCTCGCCGTGATGGCGCCGTTCGTGACCGTGCTGGCGGCGGGTACCTACGGCTTGGTGCGCTTGCGTATGCCGCTGGACATCGCCCTGGTGGTGTTGGCCGCGGTACCCGTCGAGTGGTTGATCGCCCGTCGGTATCCCTCGCGCGATCTCGCGGGGTTACCGACCGACAGCTGAGACCGCCGCGTCCATTGCCGGTTGGGTGGCGCGCGCGACATCGGCCGCCGCGCCGCTCACGACGATGTACTCCACGTTGCGCAGCCGCGAAACTGTGCCGACGCGCACGCCGGCCGGGTTGTATCCACCGATCTGGGCTCCGACGTATCGCTTCGAATCGAACGCGAGGACCTCGACCGCGCCGTGCCCGCGACACATATCGACGAGTTCGTCGAGCGCAATCCACGATTCGTCGTTGTAGGAGACGACCACCACGCGTGCGTCCACACCGTCGACGCACGCGGCGAGTGCCTTCGGCATCTCGCGGCGACGATTGAATGCGCTGGTACGGGCCCGATCACTCAACTCGAGCCGTTTGCGAGCCACCCCGTACGGCTCGGGCTCGTCCCACGCCACGAGCGTTTCCCACACGTGATAGTTCGCCTCGTAGCGGTGTTGGTTGTACGGCGGATCGAGATACGCGAAGTCGAACGCGCCGAGCGCGGGGAGGGTGGCGACCGCGTCGCCGCGAATCGCGGTCCCGGGGCCCGCGAGCAGATCGGGTCGGCGCAGGGTGAGCCGCCGATGCGCGCGCGGCGCCCACTCCTTCAGGTACGCCATCTGCACGCCCGTCGTGGAATCCACGCGGTCGGCGGCTTCGATCAGACTTGTCAGCAGGATCGGATAGTGAGGATGACCGCGGCGCGCTTCGATGGCGTCGCGGATCGCGTCGATGCGCGCACCGTTCTCGGGCCGGAAGAATCGCGCCTCTTCGCAGAACATCCGAGTGACGTACCCGGGCTTGGGTGCAAGCTCGTCGAGGCGCGCGAGCTCCTCGTCGAGCGCGTCGAGGTCGAGGGTGGTGGCGTCGGTCGCGACCGCGCTCTGCGCGAATACTGCGGCGTACCGAGCGCGATCGACGGCCGTGACGAGTCCGCCGCGTCCCTTGAGCTCCTGCGCGACGCGCGTGGTGCCGGTGAAGAGATCCAACGCGGAACCGCCGCCCGCGGCGGAGAACAGTGTGCCGATCACGCTGACGAGGCGTCGCTTCGAACCCAGGTATTTGATCGGCACGCGTCGTCGACGGTACAGGGTGTCGCCAACCGGCGTCGGTGTCTAGCCTGCGCCTCGTGCCCGACGCGTTCGACGATCCCAAACAATGGTGGGTGGGCCAGGTCCTCTACCAGGCCTACCCGCGTTCGTTCATGGACAGCAACGGCGACGGTGTCGGCGACCTGCGCGGCGTCATGGCGCGGCTCGACCATCTCGCGTGGCTCGGCATTCGTGCGCTGTGGCTGAGCCCGATCACGGTTTCGCCCAACGCCGACTTCGGTTACGACGTGGCCGACTACTACGACGTCGACCCGTCGTTGGGAACGCTGGCCGATCTCGACGCGCTGGTGGCCGCGGCTCGCGATCGGGACATCGGGATCGTGATGGATCTCGTGCCGAACCACACCAGCATCGAGCATCCGTGGTTCGGGGCTTCACGATCGTCGCGTGACAACCCCAAACGAGATTGGTATGTCTGGGCAGATCCGGCGCCCGACGGTGGGCCACCGAACAACTGGGTGAGCGTGTTCGGTGGTCCCGCGTGGACCTTCGACGAACCCACCGGTCAGTACTACCTCCACAACTTTCTCGACGATCAGCCCGACCTCAATTGGTGGAGCGAGGAGGTGCGGCTGCAGTTCGATCGCATCCTGCGCTACTGGTTCGACGCCGGCGTCTCCGGGTTCCGCATCGACGTTGCGCACATGGTCATCAAGGATCGCGAGCTGCGAGACAACCCGGCTGCCACCGACACCGACTCGTTCATGGAGCGGATGCGTGGCCAGCGCCAGGAGTTCAACTCGCTTCGCCCGGAAGTGCACGAGGTCCATCGGCGGTGGCGTGAGATCGCGGATTCGTACGACCCTCCGAAGCTGCTCCTCGGCGAGACGTTCGTGGAGCACCTCGACGACCTCTTCCCGTTCTTCGGCGATGGTGGCGACGAACTGCATCTCGATTTCAACATCCCGTTCGCACACTCACCGTTCGAGGCCGCGTCGCTCGCCGACATGATTTCGCGCACCGAAGCGGCAATGCCCGCGCGCGGCACCCCGGTGTGGGTGGGGAGCAACCACGACATCTCACGGTTTCCCACGCGGTGGGCCGACGGCGATCCGGACCGCGCGCGGTGCGCGCTGATGATGTTGCTCACGTTGCGCGGCACCACCGTGTTGTACGAGGGCGACGAGATTGGCATGGTCGACACCGACGTGCCGCGTGACGAGCTCGTCGACCCGGTCGGCATCCGCTTCTATCCGTACGCGGGTCGAGACCCGGTCCGCACACCGATGCAGTGGGAGAACGTCGACGGCGGTGGCTTCACGTCTGACGGCGTCACGCCGTGGCTGCGGTTCGGCGACCTCGCGTGCAACGTCGCCGATCAACGCGACGACCCGGACTCGTTCGTCACCTTGACGCGCGATCTGATCGCGCTCCGGACGTCGACACCCGACCTCGCGACGGGCGCGTGGTCCGCGATCCCCGCGCCCGATGGCGTGCTCGCCTACCGCCGTGGCGGCTACCAGGTCGTCATCAACCTGGGCGATACGCCGGTCAACGTCCCAGGATTGGACGGCAGGGTCGTGATCGGCACGCGGCGCGCGAGAGAGCGCGATCTCGCACCCGGATCTCTGACCGTCGGAGCCGGCGAAGGCGTCGTGATCGCGCCGTCGTAGGCGTCAGGCGGCGTGAGAAGCCGTCCAGGTCAGCAAATCCTCCACGGGCCAGGCGTTGACGATGCGGTCGGCTCCGATGTCGGTGTCGGCCACCCGGGCGCACCCGTAGCCGTGCCAGGCCAACTGACCGCGGGCGTGCGCGTCGGTGTCGATCGCGACCTTCACGTTCATCTCGTCGACCATCTTCAGCATGCGGCGTGGTGGGTCGAGTCGCTCGGGGCGGCAGTTGACCTCTACCGCTTTGTCGAGCTCGCGACAGGCGGCGAACACCAACTCCGCGTCGAACGTGCTCTCCGCCCGACCGCGACCTTTGATCAACCGCCCGGTGCAGTGGCCGAGCACATCCATGTGGGGGTTCGCGATCGCGGTGACCATGCGAGTGGTCATGGCGCGCGATTCCATTTTGAGCGCGGAGTGCACGCTCGCGACGACGACGTCGAGCCGCGCCAGCAAGTCCTCGTCTTGATCGAGCGAGCCGTCGTCGAGGATGTCGGCTTCGATGCCGGTGAGGATGCGGAAGGGCGCGAGTTCCTCGTTCAACGAGTCGATGACATCGAGCTGCTCGCGCAGGCGTTCCGGCTCCAGTCCGCGCGCGATCGAGAGGTGGGGCGAGTGGTCCGTGACCGCGAGGTATTCGTGGCCGAGTTCCATGGCTGTGCGCGCCATCGCCTCGATCTCCGCGCCACCGTCGGACCACTTGGTGTGCAGATGAAGATCGCCGCGCAACCAGGACCGCACTTCGTCGCCGGCGCGCAGATCGTCGGAA
>JANYLF010000248.1 GCA_025357995.1 Acidimicrobiia bacterium
GGCCGCGATGGCCGCCTGCATCTCCTCGGGGCTGACGTCTCGGACGTGAGCGTGGAAAGACCACTGGTGGCCGAATGGATCCGCGACCATCGCGGCGCGGTCTCCGTAGAACTGGTCCTCCGGGGCGCGGATGACGGTCGCGCCCGCGGCCTCTGCGCGCGCGACCGCGGCGTCCACGTCTTCGACGTACTGGTGCATCGTCACCGTGGTGCCGCCGAATCGCTTCGGACTTCCACCATCGCCGGGCATGTCGTCGGGGGCGTCGGCGAGGTACACGTGCGCGCCGTTGATCACGATCTCGGCGTGGCCGATCTGGCCGTCCGGCATCGGGAGTCGGTACCGCTCTTCGGCACCGAAGGCTTCGACGTAGAACGCAATCGCGTCCGACGCGCCGGTGATCATCAGGTAGGGAACGATCCGGTGCTCGAGACCGGCGGGAATGGCATCGACCATGACGAACCTCCAAAGGCAGTGTGGGGACGATCGTAGGACAGGGATGACGGCTCAGTCACCGGAGCCTTGCGCCAACGCGATGGGGAGCACGGCCTCGACGCCGGCGGCGCGCAGGACACCCGCGACTTCCGTGAGGGTCCAGCGAGAATCGACGATGTCGTCGACGAGGAGGACCGGCCCGGTCGCGACGGTTCCCTCGACCGCGAACGCGCCGGCCACGTTGCGGTGTTGCTGCGCGCTGTTTTCCATCTGGGCCTGACGGATCGTCGGGCGCACCAGCAATACTGTCTCCTTGTACGGCAAGCGCAATCGAGTGGCGACCCGCTCGGCAAGTGACGACACCAATTCCGGCGCACGGGCCGAAGGCACATTCGTGACCCACATCGGCCGAGGCTGGGGACCCCAGTTGCGGACGAGTCGAGCCAGCGCGTCGGCCAATGCATCGGAGAACTCGCCCGCAGTGCGTTCGTCGCGCACGAGTCCACCCCAGCCGCCGTCGCCGAGGAAGGACAACACCCGGCCCGCTTCGGCCTGTAACTCGGCGGGGATGCGCCCACCCTCAGCGCGCATCTTGCGTGGGTCGATCGTGAGCGGTTGGCTGCGGAGGTACTCCTGGGCGCGCACGACCACGTCGCGATCGAGCACGACATCGATGCTCGTGCCCGTGCAGCGCGCGCATCGTCCGCACGCGGTGGCGGTCGGGTCGTCGAGCGCGCGGCCGAGGAGTGCCATCAAGCACGTGTCGCTCGCGAGATAGTCGTCCATCACCTGCTGCTCGAGACGGCGCTGATGCGTCACGTTCTCGATGCGTTCGGTGGGGTAGGTCCACTCCATCGCCGTGCGCCGGTACTTCGTGCCGTCGCGCTCGACCGCGCCCTCTACCTCGAGAATCTTCAGCATCGACGTCAGCCGGCCGCGACGTATGTTCACGTCGGTCTCGATCTCGCCGATGCGCACCCAATCGCCGCGGTCGGTCAGGAGATCGACGATCGCGTTCGCGATCTCTGCCGGTGGAAACGCGGTGCGGATGAAGTAGTCCTGGATGTCGCGGTCTTCGTACCCGCTCAACAGCACGCCGTGGGCCTCGTCGAGTGCCCGGCCGGCGCGCCCAACCTGCTGGTAGTAGGCGATTGGTGAGCCCGGAGACTGATAGTGGATGACGAACGCGAGGTCCGGTTTGTCGTAGCCCATGCCGAGCGCAGAGGTGGCCACCAGCACCTTCAGATCATTGGCCAGGAGGCGGTCCTCGAGCACGTTCCGGAGCTCCGGGTCCGTCTCACCGCTGTACGCTGCCGCGTTGATGCCCTCACCCGCGAGCCACCCCGTGACGCGCGAACAGTCGGCCACGGTGAGGCAGTACACGATGCCGGTTCCGGCGAGCGTGGGGATCACGGTGGAGAGCCACGCGAGCCGGTCCGGTTGGCTCGGCATCCGCAGCGTGTCGAGCACGAGGCTCGGGCGTGCGAGCGATCCGCGAATCGTCTGCATGTGTTCACCGAACTGTGATTCGATATCGGCGACCACTCGGTCGTTCGCGGTCGCGGTCGTGCCGAGTACCGGCACTCCGGGCGCGAGCAGATCGAGGACGTGCGCGATGCGGCGATAGTCGGGCCGGAAGTCGTGCCCCCAGTCGCTGATGCAATGCACTTCGTCGACCACGAGCAGACCCACTCGTGGCGCGAGGGCAGGGAGGACGGACGCGCGGAACTCCGCGTTGGCGAATCGTTCGGGCGAGATGAGCAGCACGTCGATCTCGTCCCGGTCGAGTCGGTCCGCGATTTCGCTCCATTCGTCGCGGTTGTTGCTGTTGATGGTGGCGGTCGTGACGCCACCGCGTTCACCTGCGGCGATCTGGTTGCGCATGAGCGCGAGCAGCGGGGAGACGATCACGGTGGGGCCGCCGCCCAGATCGCGTAACAACCGCGTCGCCACGAAGTAGACCGCGCTCTTCCCCCATCCGGTGCGCTGGACGACGAGGACGCGGGCGCGATCCACGACCAGCGCGGCGATCGCTTCGAGCTGGCCAGGACGAAACTCGGCATCAGACCGGCCGACGAGGACGCGCAAAGTCGCAAGGGCCACGGTGGCGAAGGCGTCGTCGATCACCAGCGGACCGTACTGGCGACCTGCGACACCCATATTCCCCCATTCCCCAGACCGGGAAACGCTGAGGGTCCATCTTCTGGCGAGAGCCCGGGATTACCGTTTTCCTACGGGTTCTTGCGGGGAGGCATGGCGTGTTCGGAATGAGCAGACGGCGGCATCGGGAACGTGACGAGTTCCTCATGATGCATTCCAAAATTGCCGCGATTCATGGAGACTTGCTTCGACGGGACGAGGAACTCGTCGCGGCGCTCTCCAGCTTGACCGCCGCCACCCACCAGGTGGACGCGCGTCTCGAATCCGACATCACGCTGGCCGGCGTCCTCAGCGAGCTCATGGGCGCGCGCGAGCCGCGTGCGATCGATCTCACGCGCGAACGTGTGCTGGGCGGATCCGTCTCGGTCGAATCCGGGATGCTCGGCGTCGCGGAGTAGCGCCGCAACCCTCCGAACGAGCGTCCGGGCTCGAGCGCACCGCTACTCGAACGTGTCGGGGAGCACTTCCTTACGTGTCGCGATGAAGGCCCGGAGTTCCTCGTCGATCGCGTTGTCGATCGGTGGCGGTTCGTAGCTCGCCAGCCGGGTCTTCCAGATCGCGTTCGCGCGCTGCGCCGCATCGAGCGAGCCCTCCTCGCTCCATTGTTCGAAGCTGGAGTTGTCGGCAATTTCGGAGCGAGAAAACGCGGTCTCGAAGTTCGCGAGCGTGTGGCTCGCACCAAGGAAGTGCACGCCGGGTTCCTGCTCGCGAAATGCATCCATCGCTTGACCATTTACGGACAGGTCCAACCCGTGTGCGAACTTGGCCAACATGGCGAGTTGGTCGTCGTCGATGACGAACTTCTCGTACCCGATGCTCAAGCCGCCTTCGAGCCAACCGGCCGCGTGTAAGACGAAGTTCACACCGGCCATGAGGGTCGGGATGAGTGTCGACGCCGACTCGTACGCGGCTTGCGCGTCGGGAACCTTCGACGCGGTGAGCGCGCCGCCGGAACGGAACGGGACCCCGAGCCGGCGCGCCAGCGCCGCGCAGGTGTACAGCACGATCGCGGGCTCGGGCGTGCCGAAGGTGGGTGCGCCCGTCTGCATCGACATCGAGCTCGCGAACGAACCGAAGATCACCGGTGCTCCGGGCCGCACGAGCTGCACGAAGGCCATGCCGGCCAGCGCTTCGGCGAGCGTCTGCGCCGCCACCGCGGCCGAGGTTGTCGGCGCCATCGCTCCGGCGAGGATGAACGGCGTGATGATGGTGGCTTGATTCCGCTCGGCGTAGACACGCGCCGCTTCGAGCATCGACGCGTCCCACACCAATGGCGACGACGCGTTGATGAGACTGGTCATCACCGTGCGATCCCCGAGATCGCCACCGAACCCGATACGCGCGAGCTCGAAGCTGTCTTCGGCGCGACTCCCTGCGGTCACGGAGCCCATGAACGCCTTGTCGCTGTAGCGCAGGTGGGCGTAGACCATGTCGAGGTGACGCTTGCTCACCGGGACATCGACCGGCTCGCACACGGTGCCGCCCGAGTGGTGCAGGTTCGGCGACAGGTACGCGAGCTTCACGAAGTTCTCGAAGTCCTCGAGCGTCGCGTAACGGCGGCCACGGTCGAGGTCGTAGACGAACGGCGACCCGTAGTTGGGCGCGAAAACCGTCGCGTCGCCACCGATCTGCACGTTGTTCGCCGGATTGCGTGCGTGCTGGGTGAACGTCTGCGGCGCGGTGGCCTGCACGATCTGGCGACCGAGGCCGCGCGGGAAGCGCACCCGCGTACCGTTGATCTCGGCGCCCGCGTCCTTGAACAGGCCGAGGGCAACCGGATGGTCGTGTACCTCGATGCCGACCTCCTCGAGGATCGTGTCCGCGTTGTGTTCCAGGATCGAGAGGCCTTCGTCCGACACGAGCTCGTACGGCCGCAGCCGGCGAGTGAGAAACGGCTCGCGCGCGATGACGTGTGCCGCGCGCACCGCTTGCCGACCCGCGCGACCACCACTCCGACGACCACGTGCCGGTTCACTCATGACTTCCCCTCCTGGCCCTGCGGGCCGGGCCGGTCGAACCCCGTTCGGCCAGGGTGGGCGGACCGCGGTCGATGGAGAGCGGCCTCACTCATGACTTCTCCTTCGTGGATCGACGGCGACGGGCGGGTGGTGTGAGTTCGGGCAGGGTGACGAGCCTGGCGAGATGCGGAGTCGGTGCGGTGGTGTGGGGGAAACCCATCGCCGCGACGAAGAGCTCCTGAAACCGCGGTTCGGTCGCGGTCTCCAGCTTGGTGACGGTACGCACGGCCGCTTCGATCTCGCGGCGCTGCTGTCCGGAGACCAGCGCGCGTACCGCGCCGGCGCCGGCCGCGTTGCCGACCCCGCGGACACCGTCGAGCGGACAATCGGGCACGAGGCCGAGCACCATGGCGTGCAGCGGATCGATACGCGCACCGAACGCGCCGGCCAGGCGAATGTCGGTGACCTCGGCGATCCCCGAATGTTCGAGCAGCAAATCGATACCGGCTCGGAGCGCAGCTTTCGCCAACTGGATTGCGCGAACGTCGTTCTGGGTGATCAGCAGCCGGACGGTGCCGTCGTCGAACAATACGTACGCGAACGTGCGACCATCAGGCACGACGTGGTTCGTGCGCGTCGCCGCGTCACCGCGGATGGTGCCGTCGCTGCTGATCACACCGGCCAGGAAGAGTTCAGCGATCGCCTCGACGATGCCGGATCCGCAGACGCCGGTGACGGCCGGTGCGACCGCGGGAAAGACGTGGTCGTTGCTCCAGAGGTCGGAGCCGATGACCTTCACGCGCGGTTCCAGCGTGTCTCGATCGATTCGCACTCGCTCCACCGCGCCGACGGTCGCGCGCTGCCCGCAACTGATCTGTGCACCTTCGAACGCGGGACCCGTCGGACTCGACGCGGCGAACACCGAGCCGATCGAACCGAGCACAATCTCGGCGTTGGTGCCGATGTCGACCAACAGTTGTGGATGTGGGGAACGGTAGGGGCCCTCCGCGAGCATCGCCGCGGCGGTGTCGGCACCGACGTGGCCCGCGATGCACGGGAGGCAGTAGACCGCGGCGTTGGACAGATCGAGATCGATGTCGCGCGCCCGGGTGCGCACCGCTTCGTCGGTGGCAAGTTCGAACGGTGCGGAACCGAGCGGCGTGGGGTCGATGCCGAGAACGAGGTGGTGCATGATCGGA
>JANYLF010000301.1 GCA_025357995.1 Acidimicrobiia bacterium
GCGACGAGCGCGTCGATCCGTTCCGTCGCGGTTTCGCCAAAGCCCACGAGGATGCCCGTGGTGAATGCCACCTTCGCCCGACCCGCGGCATCGAGCGTTTCGAGACGACGGGCCGCCGTCTTGTCGGGCGCCCGGTGATGCGGGCCACCCGGCTCGTGCAGACGATCGGCGAGCGACTCCAACATCATTCCTTGCGACGGAGCCACGGCTCGCAGCCGCGCCAGCTCCACTTCGTGCAGCGCGCCGGCGTTGGCGTGAGGAAGCAAGCCGGTTTCGGTGAGCACCGCGCCCGCGGCCGCCACGAGGTAATCGACGGTCGAACCGTAACCGTGGGCCCGGAGCCACTCGGCTGCCGCAGGGTACCGCTCCTCGGGCGACTCACCGAGTGTGAACAGGGCCTCGTAACAACCCGCGGCCGCACCGGCGCGAGCAATCTCAAGCACCGCGTCGATATCGAGATAGGGATGGTCGAGCCGAGCTGGCGGCTTCGCAAAGGTGCAGTAGCCGCAGCGGTCCCGACACAACATCGTGAGCGGGATGAAGACCTTCGGGGAGAAGGTCATCCGGGTGCCGTGGCCCGCGTCACGCAACGCGCTCGCCGCGCCGACGAGTTCGGCGGTTGATGCGTGCAGGAGCTCGCGGGCGTCGGGGCTCACGCGCCGCACTCTAGGCGGCTCGCCGGCGCGATCCGCACGGAATCAACCCAGGTGTGACATGTGTTCACCGGGGAATATCGGCCGACCCGACCGCCGCCTCGTCGATGAGCCAGAGCGTCTTCGCCGCGAGCGCCGCATCGGTCACAAGTCGCGACGCGGGCAGCAGTGGGCTCCCAGCCCATACGCCGCGGAGCGCAGCTTGTTTCTCCGCGCCCGCGACCGTGACGACGATGAGTTCGGCGGATGCGAGAGCGGCAAAGGTCACGGTCAGACGCGGGCGCGGATGTGCGTCGTCGCCGGCTGCGACCACCCAACGTTCCGTTTCACTCAGCGTCGGCGAACCAGGGAACAGCGACGCGGTGTGCCCGTCGGGACCGAGTCCGAGATGGACGATGCCCAGAGGCGGGGCGGTCCGCAGGTCCGCTTCGTAATTGCGGGCCGCCGACTCGGGGTCGGAGCCGGCGGTAGCCATCGAGTGGATCGCCGACGTTTGAATGCCATCGAGCCAGACGGCCCGGGCCATGCCTTCGTTGGAATCCGAGTCGCTGATCGGAACGAATCGTTCGTCGCCGAACCAGAAGGCAGTGGCGGACCAATCGTGTTCGTGGCGAGCCACGGCTTCGTAACACCCGCGGGCGGTCGTTCCGCCGGAGAGCGCGACCGACGTTGGGTTCCGAGACGTCAGGAGCTGCCCAAACGCCGTCGGGACGGCGTCCACGAGAAAAGTCTCCATCGCGAGGCGATACTACGAGCGTGGAAACACTCGAACTCGCCCGCCTCACGCCGGAAGCGACGCCCGCCACCCTCGCGGCCTGGCAGCGAGCGCACGACGTCGACGACGAGATCGCGGTCCACGGCCGTTGGTTCGGGCCGATCCCATTCGAGACTGTGGCCCTCGGTGCCGGCACCGAGGTCGTCGCCAGCACCTCCGGGCTCGGCCTCGCCGAATGGACGCTGCGACGCGCGCCCACGCTCGCCGATCTCGTCGCGCCGCGGCTCCGTGTCTTGATCGTGGGGCTGAATCCAAGCGTGGTGGCGGCAGAGAGCGGAGTGCCCTTCGGCGGCGCGACCAATCGCTTCTGGCCCGCCGCGCTCGGCGCTCGACTCGCGGCCGTCGATCGCAACCCATGGGTCGCGTTCACCGACGCCCACATCGGGTTCACCGACCTCGTGAAGCGCGCCACACCTCGAGCCGACGGTCTCACGCGCGACGAGTACGTCGAAGGTGCAGATCGCGTGCGCTCGCTGATCGAGTGGCTGGCCCCGACCGTCGTCTGCTTCGCCGGGCTCGCCGGATACCGCACTGCGGTGGATCGCAAGGCCGCGATCGGAATTCAAACCGCGACGTTCGGCGGCGCGATCACCTACGTGATGCCCAACCCCAGCGGTGTCAATACCCACACCTCGCTCGCGGACCTCGTCACCCATTTCACCACCGTCCACGACCTGGCGAGTGGTTGAGCACTGACCGACGCGTGTTCGCGGACCGGACGCATCACTTCAGCGTCGGCAAGGACTACGTGTTTGACGCGCTCACCGGTAGCCGCGATCGATGGCTGCAACTTCAACCGGGCGAGGTCGAACCGGCAATCTTGGAAGCGGTTCCGAACTCGCGTGTCGTGTGGTCATCGTTCTGGCCCGTGAGCCCAACCGACACGATCGAGTTCGAGTTGACCGGTCACGCGGGATGGACGGATCTCCGCTTCCGATGGTTCACCGATTCACCTCCAGACGAACGCGGCATCGCGATTACTCGGCAGCGGCTCAACCGGAAGTTCGGCGGAGATCTCCGAGCGGTGATAACAGGAATCTTCGACGAGCCACGCGTCTTTGAAACCACCGACGGCGTGGTCGATCGACTCGCGGCGCGCCTGTTGGTTCTCGATGAGAACGGAGCTGTGCTCCTCCTCAAGGGCACGGATCCGGCGCGGCCCGACCGTGGCACGTGGTGGTTCACGCCGGGGGGCGGAGTCGACGATGGCGAATCGCTGGCGGACGCCGCGCGTCGGGAACTTCACGAGGAGACCGGACTCATCGTCGCTGACGTCGGGTCACCGGTATTCGATCGAGAACTCCACTTCGATTTCGAGTGGCAACACTTCCGACAAAGCGAGCACTTCTTCGTTGTTCACACTCGGCAATTCGCGATCGACGAACACGGCTGGACCGACGTCGAACGCCGCTCCATTCTCGGCCACCGCTGGTGGACCCCCGACGAGATCGCGGCAAGCTCCGATGTCTTCTTCCCCGAGAACTTGTTCGACCTAGTGGGGCGAGGAGGCGTTTCGTCGTCGGAGCCGCGGACAGACTGAAGCGATGCGGCTCGCGCTCCTCTCCGACATCCACGGCAATCGCGTCGCGCTCGATGCCGTCATCGCCGATGCGCGGGCGCACGGCGCCGACACATGGTGGGTCCTCGGTGACCTCGTCGCCCTCGGGGCCGAACCGGTCTCCACGATGGAGACATTGACCAACCTTCCCGAGGTGGCGTTCGTCCGCGGGAACACCGACCGGTACGTCGTCACGGGTGCGCGGCCGTTCCCCCACGCGGCCGACGTCGAGCGTGATCCGTCGCTCCGGCCTCTGTTCCATGCAATCGAGTCCTCATTCACGTGGACGCGGCTCCACCTCGAAGCCACCGGATGGATCGACCACCTCGCGTCTCTTCCCACGGCGCAACGCACCACACTGACCGACGGCACGCGCCTCCTTGGCATGCACGCATCACCGAGTTCCGATGACGGACCCGGGATCACGCCCGAGATCCCGGAACCCGAGCTCGAACAGCTCCTCATCGATGCGGATGCCGACATCGTGTGCGGCGGTCACACCCATCAGCCCACCGATCGGCAGGTGGGTTCGGTCCGCGCGATCAACCTCGGCAGCGTCAGCAATCCCATGACCTCGGACCTTCGCGCTTCCTACGTACTCATCGACGACGACCCTCAGGGCCACCGAGTGATCCACCGCCGCGTCGCGTACGACCACGACGCCGTGCTTGCCGGACTCGCCGCTTCCAACCACCCCGAGGCCGACTACATCGCCAGCTTCCAACGCGGCGACCAGGTGCGTCATCCCGCGGTCAGGTCCGGCGCACCCACCGTGGCCGAATGACGATCGCCGTTCCGCGGGCTACAACGCCGCGGCGCGGGTCTTCAACGTGGCCAAGAGATCGGTGTAGGACTTCGCGAAGGACGCGACCCCCTCACGTTCGACGGTATCGGTGATGTCATCGAACGACACGCCGGCCGTGGCGAGGTCTGCCATCACCTGATGCGCTTCGCCAACG
>JANYLF010000305.1 GCA_025357995.1 Acidimicrobiia bacterium
GTGAGGCTGCGCTCAGTGCGGGCGAGCCCGCAGTGGCAATCACGGCGTTTCGCAAGTGCGTATATCTGGACCCGGATCAGCCGGCCATGCACCTGCACCTCGGCCTGGCCCTGGAGGCATCGGGGGATCTCGCGGCCGCGCGGCGTTCGTTCGCGGTGGCGAGAGTCGCGCTCGACGCGTGCGACGCGGCGGTGGTGGAAGCAATGCTCGATGGTTATCCCGTAGGCGAGCTCGCTCGTCTCCTCGACCGGAAGTTGGTGGAGATTTCATGAAGACGGTCGTCTGTTTTCGGGCCGGTGACGGCGAGTACGCAGTCCCGGTCGAGCAGGTGCGCGAGGTCCGCGCGGGTGACACGCTCATGCCGCTTCCCGACGCGCGCGATGGTGTGGTCGGTTTGCTGTCCGTCGACGGGGATGCGCTCGCGGTGGTCGATGCGTTGGGATCGGGTGGCAGCCATGTGCTGCTCCTCGACCGCGCCGAGGGTTCGTTCGGCCTCCGGGTGCAGGAGGTCACCGGTGTCAAGACCGTCGACGACATCGGGCCCGCCCCGCCCGGCGTGAATGGCGACTTGATCGACGGTGTCTTCACCCTCAGCGATCAGATGACGATGCTGGTGAGCGTCGACAAGCTCGGCGAACGGCTCGACCGATGACGGTCGCGACCGTGCTCATCGCCGAGGACTCGTTGGTGGTCCGCACGGTGCTCCGTCGCCACCTCGAAACGCAGGGTTACGCGATTGTCGAGGCCGACGACGGTCACTCCGCGTTGGAAGCCTGCCGTGAAACGCGACCGGACGTAGTTCTGCTCGACATTGAGATGCCCGGCCTCGACGGCTATCAGGTGTTGGCGCAGATGAAGGCGGATCCGGACCTGTCGGAGGTACCGGTCGTGTTTCTGACCGGCCACACCGGAGCCGACGATCTCGTCGAAGGGCTTCGCCTCGGTGCCCACGACTATCTCCGCAAACCGTTCGAAGCGAGCGAGTTGATCGCGCGTGTGAGTGCCGCAGCGCGGGTCAAGGCACTGCAGGACGAACTGCGGAGACGGAATGCCGAGTTGGCAGTGGTGAGTCGGACCGATGCCCTTACCGGCCTCTTCAACCGCCGCCACATCGAGGAGCGGCTGCATGAGGTGGCCGGCGCGGCTCGTCGTCACGACTTCGTCTTCGGAGTGGTCATGCTGGACATCGACCACTTCAAGGCGGTGAACGACACAGTGGGCCACGCGGGTGGTGACGCGGTGCTGCGTGAGTTCGCCGCTCGGACTCAGAACGCACTCCGCGAGGAGGACATCGCCGGACGATGGGGTGGTGAGGAGTTTCTGCTCATCCTGCCGCACACCGATCTCGATGGCGCGGCGACGCTCGGCGAGCGCGTCCGTGCGGCGGTGGCGGCGTCGCCATTCGCGTTGGACGATGGTGGCGCGCTCGAGGTGACGGTGAGTTGCGGGTGCGCGGTCGGCGACGGCTTCGAGCCCGAGGAACTGGTCAAGCGCGCCGACGTGGCGCTCTACGAGGCGAAGGAAGGTGGACGCAACCGTGTGGTCACCGGCTGACCGGACACAGCCGACGTCTCGGCGCTCCGATCAGGTCGACGACGCGGCCGCTTGCTCTCGCGCCCAGGCCGTCGTCCCGGCGAGGAACGCGCCGGTGTCTGGGAACTTGCCGCCCACCACATCCGCGAACCAACCCGGGATATAGATCTCGAACGTGCCGGCATCGAGCGCGGCGAGGACGGGCTCGAGCATCGCGGTGGTGGGAAGTGCCTCGATATTCGCGATCGAGGGATCGTTGTCGGGCAGGTGGAACAGGCGCGTGTCGATCACGCCCGGGTTGACCACGTGAATCTGCACCGGGTGTCCCGCGATGCCGAGGTCGACCTGCATGGATTCGGAGAACCCGGTGAGCGCGGCCTTGGATGCGGTGTACGCGGCTTCGCCGGGAGGGCCGAGTCGTGCGGCCACCGACGAGATGTTCACGACTCGACCACTTCGCTCGATGAGCTCGGGAAGAAATGCGAGCATCAGCCGGACGGGCGAGAAATAGTTGATCCGCATCACGGATTCGACGGTGTCGGCGTCGAGCGCGAGCACGTTCTTTCGTTTCGGGATGCCCGCGTTGTTGACGAGCACGTCGAGACCGTCGAGTTCCAGGCTGACGTCGGCCGCGAACGATTCGAGCGCGTCGAGATCGTCGAGATCGATCGTCCACATCTTCGATTTCGGTGAGTGGTCCTGCACCTGGGCCAACACCGCCGCCAGCTCCGGTTCACGTCGTGCGCAGATCCCGACCGTGGCGCCCGCTTGAGCAAATCCGATGGCGAGCGCCGCGCCGATTCCGGTGGATGCCCCGGTCACCAGCACGTGTTTCCCCGAGACGGAATACCCCATGACGACCTCCCCGGTGATGAACGGCTCGGCGAGCATACGACGCGGAAGTAGCCTCCGCGACTGTGACGCTGACGCCCGATTCGGTCCGGCTCGACGGCACCATCGCGATCGTGACGGGCGCGGCGGTAGGAATCGGGCGGGCGAGTGCTCTCGCGTTGGCGGCGTTCGGTGCCGACGTCGCGGTCTGCGACCGCGACGAGGCGAACCTCTCGACGTGTATCGATGAGATCGAGGCACTCGAACGGCGCGCGTTCGCCGGCGTGCTCGACGTTCGTGACGGCGAACAGGTCCGAGCGTGGGTTGAGCTGATCGCGGAACGGTTCGGCCGTGTGGACGTGGTGGTGAACAACGCGGGCGGTGGATTCTTCTCCGACTTTCTGGACGTCAGCGAGAAGGGGCAGGACGCGCTCATGCGCGAGAACTTCGGGAGTGTCACCAACGTTGTGCGGGCCGCAGTGCCCCATATGCCCGCGTCTGGTGGATCGATTATCAACATCACGTCGATCGAGGCGCATCGGGCCGCGCCGGGCTTCGCGGTGTACAGCGCGATGAAGGCCGCAGTCGCAAACCTCACGCAGACGTTGGCGCTCGAACTCGGATCGCGACTCATCCGCGTCAATTGCATCGCACCGGACGTGATCCCCACGCCGGGGATCGGAGCGGTGCCCATTCGCACCCCCTTGCCGCGCGCCGGCGAAGCGGACGACGTCGCCGCGGCGGTGGTGTTCCTCGCGAACCCGACGTTGTCCGGCTTCGTGACGGGGACCACCCTGGCCGTCGACGGTGGGAATCGCGCGGCGGGCGGCTGGCATCGCGAAGCCGACGGCTCGTTCACGACGTGAACCGGCTCGTCAACCTCTGAACTTGCGTCAAGAACCCACGCTGCAGGTGGATTGTTGACGCAAGTTCGTTAGGTGGGGCGGTTGCGCAGGAGGGCGTTGGGGTGGGCGCCGAAGTCGCGGATGGTGCCGCGCGCGCGGAACGCGACGGGCATTGTGTCGGGCTGCATCGAGTAGCACACGCCGGTCATGATGCTGCCGAGTTCCTCCGCGGCATCGATTGCTTCGAGGTCCATGGCGCGACCCATGCCGATGTCGCAGGCTCGGCGCAGGATGATCGCGGCCTCGGCATCGAGCGGCGCCAGGGTGCGGTCGGCCCACTTGATGAACCCACCCTTCCACGGCGCGTCGGTGAACGGTGGCGGGTCGACGAGGACGCGCGCCATGCCGGGCCCGGCGAGGGTCCACTGGTGCAGCAACTCGCCGTCACGCCAGAGCGTCGGTGTGTACCCGTCGTCGCCCGATGGAAGCAGGGCCACCTCGTATTCGCGGCGCGCCGTCTCACGGGCTGCGTGCGACACGCACAGCCCAGCCAGATCGAACTGATGCGTGCATTGGTGACGCGGGTCGTCGACGTCCGCCACGGCGGTGCACCGATCGGAGAGCTGCATTCCTTCCAGTCGGCGCAGCCCCGGTCCGGCTTCGGGACATGTCGTCCAGGGCCAGCGGAACGCCTCCATCGTGACCGACTGCACCTGCGTCGCGTCGTGCGTGAGCGTGACCTCGAAATGATGGAAGTCATCCTCGAGCCCGCCCCATACCGTGGTCGGGTCGATCCGCACGAGACGGATCCGACGTCGGTAGGGGAGTGACGGATCGCCGATCCGTACAGTCGGCGCTTCGACCGAATGAGTCGCGGGGTCGGTCACGCGCCGTCGGGGACCGCGTCGCCGAGGAAGACGATCGTGCGGGTCTTGAAGCGCCAACGATCGGTCTCGCGCACCATTTTGTCATGGTAGCGGCCCGCGTTCGAGATGGCGAAGCCGTCGTCGGTCTTCTTCATGTAGAGAAAATCGGTCCGGGCGCGCGCAGTCTGTCCGTCGACCGCAACGTCGATAACCGAGTTGTACGTGACGTGTTGGCCGGGCGCCATTCCCGGTTGCTGCGTGCCGATGTGGTCGTGGATCTCCTGGCGTCCGACTCGACTGCGGCCGAACACGGTGAAGTCCGCGTCCTCGGTGAAGAGTGCGGCAAACTCGCCGGCGCGCTTGTCGTCGTAGTGATGGCAGTACTCCGCGATGAGCATCCGGATCGCGGACTCGTCGTCAAGGTGCGATGACGGACTCATTCGGTTCCGCTACTCGGGCTTCGGCGGGCGGCAGTTGATGACGAGGGTGAAGACGTTCTTGACGACGGGGTCGCCGGTCGCCTGATCCCACCACATCGTTTCCTGCACGTAGAACTCGAGCTTGCCGCCGTTGGACTTTTCTTTCTCGTACACGTCGACGATCTCGGACGTGCCTTCGAGTACGTCACCAACTTTCGGCCACCGGAAGTATTCGAAACCTTGCTCACCGTGGAGAATGGCTCGCCCCGGCCCGCGCAATTTCTCGATCGGCAGACCCGCCGCGCCGCCGGAGCCTTCCGAACCCCAGAACGGCATGACGAACGGGAACGTGGGTGGCACCGGCGCCTCGGTACCGTCGTACGCGTCGTCGCCGTCCATGAGCGCCTGCGCGAACACGCGCACCGGTCCGCGCTCGATACGCACGACCTGCGTCCCGCCCTTCGTCCCCTTGAGTTCGGTCAATGCCACGGCGCGGTCTCCCTGACGTCGGCGTCACGTTCGGCCCGGGAGGGTATCGCGCTCCGCCGAGTGCCCCGAAGTGCCCGGTTCGGGGTGTCACGTTGAGGAGCCAGCGCCGAGTTTGTGTTTCATCACTTTGCCGGTGGCGTTGCGGGGGAGTTCGGTGGTGAAGTGCAGCTCCCGCGGGCACTTGTAGTCGGCCAGGCGCTCGGAACAGAACGCGAGCAGCGCGTCGGCATCAAGCGAGGCGCCCCCGCGTAGCACCACGTACGCGGCAATCTCCTCGCCGAGCACCTGATGCGGAATGCCGACGACCGCGGCCTCCTGCACATCGGGGTGTTCGAGCAGGACGGCCTCGATGTCGGTCGGGTACACGTTGTGGCCGCCGCGGATGATCATGTCCTTCTTCCGACCCGCGATGTAAAGGAAGCCATCCTCGTCGAGGTAGGCGAGGTCACCGCTCCGGAGCCAGCCGTCGGCCGTCCACGTTTCCGCGGTGGCCGCGTCGTCCTTGTAGTACTCACGCTGCGCGCCGTCCATCTTGGTGAGCAACTCGCCGACCTCGCGCGCGTCGCATTCTCCGCCGTCTTCGCGCACAACCTTGAGCTGCATCGGACCAACGGGCTTGCCGACGGACCCGATGCGCTTGGTGACCTCATCCTTGGGCATCACGATGTACGCCGGGCCCGCTTCGGTCATGCCGTACGAGTTCGAGACGGTGGCGTCGGGCAAGCGCGCTTGGAGCGTCAGCAACGTCTGCGGTGCGAGCGGGGCGCTGCCGATCGACACTGAGCGGAGACTCGTGAGATCGGGCTCCGCGAACCGCGGGTGCGCGACCAGCAGCTCGGCCATGGCAGGGACCAGAAACGCCATGTGCGGACGTTCCGCGGCCACGAGATCGAACCAATGGGACGCGTCGAACTTGGGTAGGTAAAGACCGACGAGGCCCATCTTCATCGGGTTGTAGATGAACGCGATGCCCGCGAACGTGAACATCGGCGCGCCGTGGATCCACCCGGCCGCGGTCCACGCCGGCTCGTGGTTCGGGATCATCGCCACGTTGCGGTGCCGGACCGCGACGCCCTTCGGCGCGCCGGTGGTGCCCGAGGTGTACATGATGTCGGCAAGGTCGTCGAGCGCGCGCGGCACTTGGATATTCGACGCATCGGACGCCAGGAACGCGTCGTACTCGAAGACCGCGTCACCCGCGGCGCCGCCCGCGGTCACGAGAAAGCGAATCGAGGGCACCGCGTCGCGAGCCGCGAGCGCGGTACCGAGGAGTGCTTCGCCGGTGATGATTGCCGACGCCTCTGCGTGGCCGAGGATGGTGGCGACCTCGGGTACCGAGAGCCGCGTGTTGGTGGGAACGACAACGGCACCGGCCTTGTGTACCGCGGCGTACGCGACGATCCAACGAAGTGCTTCGTCGCTCGGAAGATAGATGGAGACACGATCAGCCGGAGCGATCCCGGCATCCACCAAGGCCCGGGCAAGTTGGTTGGAACGCGTATCCCACTCCGTGAACGTGATCGCGGTGCCGGCATCGAGCTCGCGATAGGCGACGTCGGCGCCATGTTCGCGGGCCATGAACCGCAGTTGGTCGACCTGCAAATCTCCCCAGTCGGGCATGTCCCCATCTCTCCACGCCTTGTGAACGCCCGGCACGCTATCCCTACGCGACCAAGCCGAGAATGGTGGTCGCGGTCTGGCAGGCTGGGCCGATGCGGGTCACGTTCCTCGGTCACGTGGGCATGTACATCGAGACCGATGGCGGCTCGGTGTTGTGTGACCCGTGGTTCAACCCGGCGTACTTCGGGTCGTGGTTTCCGTTCCCGCGCAACGACACGCTCGACACCACGCCGTTCGAATCCCCCGACTACCTCTACATCTCTCATCTGCACCACGACCACTTCGATCAGGAGTGGCTCCGCACGCACGTCGATCCGCAAGCGAAAGTGCTACTTCCAGCGTTTCGGGTCGAACATCTCGAACGCGCGTTGCGCGCGATCGGGTTCACGGAGTTCATCCACACCGACCACGCCGAGCCGGTGCAGATGGGTGGGCTCGACGTGGTGATTCTCGCGATGACTGCGCCGGCCGACGGGCCCGCAGGTGACTCGGCGCTCATTCTGCGCGACTCCACCGCGACCCTCCTGAACCAGAACGACTCGCGGCCGAGAGACTTCGACGAACTGGAATCGTTCGGTCCGTACGACGCGCACTTCACGCAGTTCTCCGGTGCGATCTGGTACCCGATGGTGTACGACTTTCCGGCCGACGAGAAGCGCGCGTTGGGGGAGCGCAAGCGCGCCGATCAGATGGAGCGCGCGGTGCACTATCTCACGGACGTCGGCGCGCCATTCCTGTTCCCCGTCGCGGGCCCGCCGTGCTTCCTCGACGACGAGCTCTGGGCGTGTAACGACCTCGACAACGACCCGGCGAACATCTTTCCCGACCAGACTGTGTTCATCGACGAGCTTGCGGCGCGCGGATTCCCGCCCGGGTATCTGTTGGTGCCGGGATCCGTCGCGACGTTCGATCACACGCGTTGTACCGTCGAGCAACCGACGGGAGACGGGAGTGTGCCCGCGATCTTCGGCGACAAGCGCGCCTATCTCGAGCGATACCGCGCGGATTGGGCCGAGTGGCTGGCGCGCGAACGCGCGTCGTGGCCGCGCGGCCGGTACGACGTGCTCGCCGAGCTTCGCAACTGGTTCGAGCCACTGCTTGATCTCGCGCCGTACACGCGCCGCGGCATCAACGGCCATGTGCTCCTCAACGTCGAGGACGACACGCGGGGCGACGTGGGAGTGCTGATCGACTTTCCCGCGGGCGAAGTGCGGGAGTGGAAGAACGAACCCGTCGTACATCGCATCGACGTGGATCGCGCGCTGGTCGAGTCGCTCATCGAGCGTCACGTGGAGGATTGGGTCAACGAGCTCTTCCTCTCGTGTCGCTTCCGAGCTCACCGCGACGGCCCGTACAACGAATACGTGTACACGTTCTTCAAGAGCCTCTCGGTGGAGCGCATGGCGTATTGCGAGGGCTACTACGCGAGCCTGAGTGAACCCGTCGACGAGATGTTCCGGTGCGGCGAGTACATGATCCAGAAGCGCTGTCCCCATCTCCGTGCCGACCTCGAACGGTTCGGCACCGTCGCCGACGGCGTGCTCGAGTGCAAGGTGCACCACTGGCGCTTCGAGCTCGCCACGGGCCGCTGCCTCACCTCGGATGACGACGAACATCGCCTCCGTACCGAGCGGGTGGAGGACTAGCCAACCGTGTTGATCGATCTCCACGCGCATACGGCGCCGCGTTCGAACTGCTCCCGCACGACGTTGGAGGAGTTGGTCGAAACGGCGCGCACGCACGGGCTCGATGCACTGTGCATCACCGAACACGACGTGCGATGGCCCGACGACGAACTCGCCGACGCCTCGCGTCTGCTCGACTTCCCGCTGATACCGGGAGTGGAGCTCACGACCGACGTCGGCCACGTGCTCGCGTTCGGACCACTACAGAAGCCGCTCTGGATGGGGTATTCGCTCGCGGAGCTGGTGGAGGAGTGCGAGCAATCGGATACTGCGCTCGTGCTCCCGCATCCGTTGCGTCGGTTCGCGGGGGAGCGCGCGATCAAGGGCGGACGCAGACCGCCGACGGCCGCGGAGATCGTCGTGCTGCCGCAGTGGGAGATGGTCCACGCGATCGAGGCGGCCAGCACGCAGACGACCACGTTGGAACACACGCTCACCGCGGCCGCGCTGACCGTCGCGCCGCGTCCGGCCGTCGCCGCGAGTGACGCCCACGGCCCCGGTTTGGCTGGCGCGTTCGCGACCGAGGTCGATGGAGTCGTCCACACCGCGGAGGATCTGGCCCGCGAAATTCGCGCCGGCCACGTCCGCCCCACCCGCTTCTCCGCCTGATCCGGCACCCGTCCCTCCGCTCCTTTCGGAGGGATACCATCCCCGGGCTCGCACCCCCCTGAGTCCGGAGGACGCCCCGATGGGTGACGCCGTCATCGTTTCCACTGCCCGCACCGCCATCGGAACGGCCCGCAAGGGCACGCTGCTCGACGTGTCGGCGTTCGATCTTGCCAAGTATGCGGTCGCCGAAGCGCTGAGTCGTTCGGGGGTGGCCCCCGAAGACGTCGACGACCTCCAGATGGGGGAGTCGCTCCAAGGCGGCGGCGACATCGCGCGCTACGCCGCGGTCGACCTGGGGTTGGAGAACGTTCCGGGCGTCGCGCTCAATCGTCACTGCGCATCCGGCATGGCCGCGGTGCAGGGAGCAGCCGCGAGTATTCGCGCTGGCATGGATCGCGTTGTGATCGCAGGTGGAGCAGAATCGATTTCCAGTTCACCGGCCGTCATGAAGCGTAATCTCGGCACCGACGACATGGCCGCGTGGATGTCGCCCAGCCATCCGGCCACGCCCGACGCTCCCGCGTTCGACATGTCGATCACCGTCGGTTGGAACTCCGCGCAGAAAGCGAACGTGACTCGTGAGGAGATGGATCACTGGGCGTTCGAATCGCACCGCCGCGCGATCGACGCGATCGACACCGGAAAGTTCGAAGCCGAGATCTTCCCGATCGACGTTAAGCGCCGCGACGGTGAAACTGTCACGTTCCAGGTCGACGAACATCCGCGCCGCGGCACCACCATGGAGAAGTTGGCGAGCCTCAAGCCGCTCCATCCGGAGATCGAAGGGTTCAGCATCACCGCCGGAAACTCATCGGGTCTGAACGATGCGGCCGCCGCGCTCATGATCGTCGACGCCGAGTACGCGCAGGCCCATGGTCTCAAGCCGCTGGCCACTGTGAAGTCGTGGGCGTCGTCGGGCGTTCCCCCGCGTGACACGGGCCTCGGTCCCACGTACGCAATCCCGAAGGCCCTCGGGCGCGCCGGGATGACCGTGGGCGACGTGAACCTCTTCGAGATCAACGAGGCGTTCGCATCGATGTGTGTAGCGAGCACCCGCATTCTCGGTATCGATCACGCGATCACGAACGTGAACGGCAGCGGGTGCAGCATCGGTCATCCGGTCGCGGCGACCGGCGCGCGCATGATCATCACGCTCGTCAACGAGCTGGCCCGCCGTGGCGGCGGCATCGGCGTGTCGAGCATGTGTGCCGGTGGAGGAATGGGGTCCGCGACCGTGCTCGAAGTCATGCCCGCATAGGAACCCGGCCGGGCGTCAGCAACCGAGGTGGAGC
>JANYLF010000060.1 GCA_025357995.1 Acidimicrobiia bacterium
CCCACGCGTCGAACCCGACCCCGATGACGGGGGTGGATGGCGTCGAGTCCGGTGTCTCCGACGTCGTTCGCCGAGCAGTCGAGATTCGGATCGACACCGATTTGGGTGAGCGGTCCCGGGCTCGTGATCGACGCCGCCCCGCGGGCACAGCGTCGAGTGCCACGGTTCCCCCGGTCATCACCATTGCACCGATCGTCGCGATTGCGCCACGCGTAAACCGATTGCTCCCCATACCGCACCTCTTAGTCGCCTGCCGGATGCCGGCACCGCCAATTCACCGCAATTGCGACTATCGCCGCGCTTGTGGCGAGTGTACGAGCCGTGAGTCAATCAAAACTTGTGTCGAGCAGGGGTGCCGTACAGAGCTCGATCTGGAGGCCGTCGGGGTCGCGGACGTAGACGGACTTCTCGACCCCGAGGTCCGGGCCGCGGTACTCCACTTCCGCCGCATGCAATCGATCCTTGAGCGCGGCGAATTGTTCCGGGGCCATGGAGATGGCCACGTGCTGGACCCCGCCGAGGGTCTCGTGGAACTCCGGATGCTGGTAGCCGGGGAAGTCGAAGAACGCGAGCAGATTGCCGTTCCCGATGTCGAAGAAGAGGTGCGCGCTCGTCGGGTAGTCACGATTTTCGAACAGCTCGACGAGCGGGAAGCCCAGCAGGTCTTGATAGAAGGTGATCGTCCGGTCGACATCGGAACAGATGAACGCGGCGTGATGAACGCCCCGTCCCGTGCTCGGCGGACGTTCCGCCTCCGGCTTGAGATGCGGCGCCCATGCGGCGGCCCGAGCTGCGAAGTCGGCGACCATGGCTCGGAGGATACTGCGACTCGGAAGCCATCGCGCGGGCACCAGTAGCCTGCGCCCGATGGCCGGATGGAACTTTGCCGAGGTATGGGATTCGGTCGCGGCCGAGGTGCCTGAGCGCGCGGCCGTGGTGTGCGGCCCGGTGACGCGCACATTTGGCGAGCTCGAAGACCGCGCCGCGCGCCTCGCGCATCACCTGAACACGATCGGCGTCGGCGTGGGAGACAAGGTTGCCATCGACCTCGTGAACTCGTGCGAATACCTTGAGACCTTCTACGCCGCATTGAAGCTCGGTGCCGTTCCCGTCAACGTGAACTTCCGCTACGGCGTGGAGGAAACGCGATACCTGCTCGCCGATTCCGACGCTTGCGCCATCGTCACCGAGGCTCGCTTCGCGGCCACCGTGCACGCCGCGGTCGCCGCCCTCACCGACTCGGCGCGCCCGGCGGTGCTCGAGCTCGGACCCTCGTACGACGCGGCCGTCACCAGACCGCGTCGCGAGATCGCCCACCGACCTGACGGTGACGACCTGATCTTTCTCTACACCGGCGGCACCACCGGCATGCCCAAGGGTGTGATGTGGCGCAACGACGACCTGTATGTGGCGCTGTGGCAGATGGGGCGGCCCGGCACCCAACCACCCGACCCGTTGCTCGCAGTACGCGCCGGAAAGCGCGCCGCCACCGCCCTCCCCTCGTGTCCACTCATGCACGGCACCGGTCTGTTCATCACGTTGTCCACGCTCTCGGGGGGTGGGACCGTCGTGCTCATCGACGAGATGGGTCTCGACCCGGCCCGCATCTGGGACGAGATCGACCGTCACGAGGTGGCCGTGCTCACGATCGTCGGCGACGCGTTCGCACGGCCGTTACTCGACGCGCTCGCGGCGAACCGAAGCCGGTGGTCGCTCGAGTCGTTACGCGCGATCACGTCGAGCGGGGTCACGTGGAGTCCGGAGGTGAAGCGCGGTCTCCTGGATCAGCTCCCGGCGATCACGCTGCTCGACTCGCTCGGCGCGTCCGAAGGATTGATGTCGCGCTCCGCCGCGCGCGCCGACGATAAGGAGATTGCGCCGGCGCGCTTCGCGGTGAACGAGCGGGTGCGGGTCCTGAGCGACGACGGACGCGTGGTCGAACCCGGGAGCGACGAGGTCGGAATGGTCGGGGTAGGCGGGCGCATTCCCCTCGGGTACTATAAGGATCCGGAGAAGACCGCGCAGACGTTTCGCACCGTCAACGGCGTCCGTTACTCCATCCCCGGCGACTACGCGACCGTCGATGCCGACGGCACGATCCGCTTGCTCGGGCGCGGATCGGCGACCGTCAACACCGGCGGAGAGAAGGTGTATCCAGAGGAGGTCGAACTCGTCCTCCGTCAACACACATCGGTCGAGGATTGCGTGGTCGTCGGCATCCCCGACGCCCGATTCGGTGAGATGGTGGTGGCCATGGTCGTCACCCGCGTTGCCGTCGAGGAGGAAGCATTGCGTCAACACTGCAAGACTCAGGGGCTCGCGGGCTACAAGATTCCCAAGCGCGTCGTCGCGCTCGAATCGATGCACCGCGCCCCCAATGGCAAGGCCGATTACCAATTGCTCCGCGAACTCGCCACCACGGGAGTGGCGTCATGAGTTCGGTCGCGGATCATTTCGTCATCGACGGATCGAACCTCGCGACCGAGGGACGGACCGAGCCGAGCCTGGCGCAGCTGCGCGAGGCGGTCGACGCGTTTCGGGGCGAGCACCCGGGCACCACTGTCACCGTGGTTGTGGACGCGAGTTTTGAACATCGCATCGACCCGTCGGAGCGCGCCGCGTTTTCGAAGGCGGAGATCGCAAGCGAGGTGGTCTCGCCGCCCGCGGGCGCGGTCGGCCGCGGTGACGGGTTCCTCCTCCAGATCGCGAACCGCACGAACGCGACCGTCGTGTCGAACGACTCGTTCCAAGAGTTCCACGCGGAGTACGACTGGCTCTTCGAGCCGGGCCGGCTCATCGGCGGCAAGCCAGTACCCGGCGTGGGCTGGATCTTCTCGTTGCGCCGTCCGGTGCGGGGGATCGTCAGTCGCAAGACCACCCAGCGCGCCAAGCAGGAAGCGCGTAACGTCGATCAGGTACGCGACGCGATCGCGGAGGCCACCGCGGATGCAATGAGCAGCACCACCGGCCGTCGCCGTCGTCGACGCGGCGGTCGGGGCACCACAACCGATGCCGCGACGGTCTCGGAACCCGAAGCTGTGAACGAGCCCGCGCCTTTCCTCCAATTCGTGATCGACCACCGCCTCGGCACCGAGGTGGAGGGTGACGTGGACACGTTCTCCTCGCACGGTGCGTTCGTGATCGTCGGCGACGTGCGCTGCTACGTGCCGATCGCGGCCATGGGCGATCCGCGACCATTGAAGGCGCGCGATGTCCTCACGCGCGGTGAGACCCGAACGTTCGTGATCCAAGCGGTCGACGCTCCCCGCCGTGGTATCGAGCTCGCATTGCCGGGCTTTGCCAAGATCGCCGGTGCACCGAGCGACGAGACCGTCGCCGCCGAGGTCAAGACGAGCCGACCGAAGAAGGTGGCCAAGGTCGCGAAGGTGGCGAAAGCTCCAGTGAAAGCGCCGGTGAAGAAGACCACGCCCGCGCAGCCCCGACCGGCGCCGGCGAAGGCGACGGGCAAGCCGGCCGCGGGCAAGCCGACGGCCAAGAAGGCTGCGGTCGCGAAGAAGGTCGCGGCCAAGGCGCCCGCGAAGAAGCCGGTCACCAAGAAGTCGCCCGCGAAGCCGTCGGTCAAGCCGGCGACCGTCAAGAAGGCCGCCGCAAAGCAGGCCGCGCCGGTGAGAGCATCCACGAAGCGGTCGACCACGAAGCGGAAAAGGCAATGACCGACTCGGTCCCGTCCGTCACCATCGGCGACGTCGACGATCTCGTCAACCCGGTGTTGCTCGACGTGCGCGAGCAAGACGAATACGACGCCGGCCACGCCCCCGACGTCACGTTCATCCCGCTCGGCGCCTTGGCGGACCCGAGCGTGGTGCTCCCTGCGGACCGTACGATCCTGTGCATCTGTCGCGTCGGTGGTCGGTCGGCGCAAGCAACCGCGTTCTTGCGCGACCGCGGATTCGACGCAGTAAACCTGGAGGGCGGCATGAAAGCATGGGCCGCGTTCGGTCTGGATGTCGTACGCGACGACGGTTCACACGGCCAAGTCATCTGAGCGGGAATATCCGCGATCGACACGACCGCTCACTCGCTGGCACCGCGAAGGAGCGCTCTCCTCGCGCCTCCCCAAGACTGAGTAATTGCCCGCACCCGCGCGGACAAAGTTCGCGAAACTTCGTACTCTGCCCACTCGAGTTCGGGGTGGGCGGGGCGCGCGAGGGAAGTACTCGGTCGACCGGCCTCCCACGGATGGGAACCGCAATACCAAGGATGGTGAAGTCCGAGTGCACTCCTCCCGCTCCGTTCTCGTGATGTTCCTCGCCGTGGCCGCGCTCGCGTACGCATCGGCGGTTGTCGTCGCCCGCGCCGACACGAGTGCCACGTCCAACACCGACCCCAGCGGCGCGCACGTGGAACTCCAACGCGACAACACGTGGATCGAAGTGCCGAGCCACGATGGCTCGAACACCAGCACAGGATGTGTCCGGCGCTGGATCCCGTCCGGAGAGTTCCAACTCCGCAAGACACCGACGGGCGACTACCGCGAGGTACCGATGACCGTGGCGCGTCCGGGACCGGAGTATTCCGTCTATCAAGTGTTTTGCGATACCACGTACCTTGGCGCGGTCTGGTTGCGCCCGCAGCAGTTCGGCGTGAACCCGTTCGCCATCGCAGAACGACTCGTGCGTGACCTCCCGTATCCGGCCGCGACCGTCGGCACGAATCCGCAAACGCGCGGACTCACCGGCCTCGAGACCTGGTTCTGGGTCGCGGGCTACACGGGCGCACCCATCGCCGACACCGTGACGCAGTTCGGATTGCACGTAGACGTGGAGGCCGTGCCCGCGTCGGTCAGTTGGGACTTCGGCGACGGCACCACCGCTCGTGGACTCGGACTCGGCACGGCGCCACCGCGCCGATCCACCGTGGTGCATACGTTCGAGGTGCGCGCGCGACCCGCGTTCGCGGTGCGGGCACTCGTGATGTTGTCGGTACGTTGGCGACTGAACGGTGGCCCCTGGCAGGCGCTCGATCCGGTGATCCGCACCGCGACCCAGGCGTATCCGGTGGTCGAATCCCGCGCCGCGCTGGTTCCGGACGGCTCGTAGCTCACGACGAACACGGATCCGACGGAAGATTCTGAGCCTGGTACTGCCCAACTCGGTCGAAGTACACTCCCACGGGCTATGAGGGAGGCGGCGATGGGCAGGAAACCAAGGGTTCCGCGCGTTGGGTCGCGCACACTGGCGACGGTCGCGGCGCTCGCCATCGCGACCGGCACATTGGTCGGCCTCACCGCCGGTCCCGCAGCTGCGGCCACCTTCGACAGCGTGTGTCCCCTCGCGGGCGCCGCGCTACCGATCCAGTTCTCAGGAGACGGCTCGCTCGCGACCGCGACGCAGATCAACATCCCGACGTCAGTGGCGACCAACCCCAACGGCGACGTGTACATCGGCGACCGCGCCGCATTCCGCGTGTACAAAGTGGATCACAGCACCGGGATACTGACGACGATCGTCGGCGGCAACGGGAACGCCACGCCCGGCGACGGTGGACCCGCGATCAACGCGGTGGTGCTTCCCGAATCACTCGCGTTCGACTACTACCGCAACGCGCTGTACGTGAGCGATGGTTACCACGCCGTCATTCGCAAGGTCGATCTGACCACCGGCATCATCACCACCATCGCCGGAGTATTCGGACAGAACGCCGACAACAACCA
>JANYLF010000064.1 GCA_025357995.1 Acidimicrobiia bacterium
TACGCGCGCGGCGGCGATCTCCTCGCCTTCGGCGGCGACGCGCTCTGTCTCTTCTTCACCGAACCCGGCCACGAACTACGGGCGGCCGATACCGCGCTCCAGCTGCAGCGCAATCTTCGCCGTCGGACTCCCGCCCACGCCGCAATCGGGCGCGTCTCGCTCGGAATGTCGATCGGTGCAGAGACCGGGCCGATCGAGTTCCTCCGCGCGGGCGGCGCGCCGTTCGAGCATCTGGCGCTCGGACCTACCGTGAGCGCGACGCTCGGGTACGAAGGTACCGCGAGCCGCGGCCAGATTGTCCTCGGTCCCCTGCTTGCATCGAAGTTGCCAAGCAACGCGGTTGACCACCGCGACGGCCACACCTACCTCGAGCGCGGCTCGCCAAGCGCAACAATCCCGGAGCGTCAGGTGCGTCCGGTTCCATCAAGCGCGGTGCCCTCGTGGCTGCGGCGTGTCGTCGACGGTGGTGTCGAAGCCGAGCATCGCACCGCGACCATCGGGTTCGTGAAGCTCCACGGAACCGACGACCTGATCACGACCCCCGAAGGCGTCGTGGCGATCGACGCGATCGTCCGCGAGCTGCAGGCGATCACCGAGCGGTCCGGGGTCACGATGCTCGCACCGGACGTCTACCCGAACGCGGTCAAGATCCTCCTCGCGGCCGGCGTTCCGCTCGCGTCATCGGACGACACCGACCGTATGGTGGAAGCCGGGCGCGCGATCGCGGCGCTGCAATCACCGTTGGCAATCCACGTGGGCGTCAACCGCGGTCGGGTCTTCTCGTGCACCGTCGGGTCTGCTCAACGTCGCACCTACACCGTGATGGGCGATGCCGTGAACCTCGCGGCTCGGCTCATGGCCCGGGCCGAACCGGGCACCGCGGTCGCGAGCGATACAACGCTCGACGCAACTCGACGCGCCGTGGCACGCGTCCCGCTCGCACCGTTCATGGTCAAGGGCAAGAGTCAACCGATCGCGGCCTCTGAGATCGGGCCAACCCTCGCGGTCACCCCGCAGGCGACCAAGACCGTGATGGGTCGAGAACCCGAACTTGCCCTCCTCTCGGACCAATGGGACCGCGCGACGCGCGGATCGGGCGGGTCGGTGGAGGTCGTGGGCCCGGCCGGCATCGGCAAGTCCACCCTCCTGAGCGCCTTCCGAGCCGGCATCGACCCGACCTCCCTGTTCCTCGTGGAGGGTGGGCTCTACAGCCGTGGGAGTCCATACCGTGCCCTCATTCCGGCGCTGTTGGCTCGCGTCGGAATCGCGGAGTCGGATACGGAGTCGGCGCAAGGACACGCGCTCGTTGCTCAGCTCCGCGCCCAAGCGCCGCAACTCGTCCAGTGGTCCCCGCTCCTCGCGATCCCATTCGGGATCGAGCTGCCCCCAACCGCGGAGACCTCAGTCATCGCGCCCGAGTTTCGGCGAGCACGCCTCGCGGATCTCTTCGTCGAACTCATGGACGTGCTCGCGCCCGAGCCGATGGTGATCCTCGTGGAGGACGCCCACTGGATCGACGACGCGTCGGCCGAGCTCCTCCAGACGTTGGTGACGGCCGCGGCCGATCGGCCGTGGCTCGTGGTCATCAGCCGTCGGCCCGACGATGGTGGCGCGGAGTTCACCACCATCGATCACACGATTCGGCTCGGCGAACTCGACGAAACGAGTGCGCGGGAGCTCATCGCCGAGGTCGCATCCTCGCCAATCCCCGAGACGACCGTGCAAGCGCTCATCGCCCGCGCCGAAGGCAACCCACTCTTACTGGCCGAGCTGACGCGCGCCGCGGCGGCGGGTCGCGACGTCGACGAACTCCCCGAGTCCGTCGAATCGCTAGCCGCGAGTGAGATCGACACATTGGCGCCGCGGGATCGCCGTGTACTGCGCCGCGCCGCGGTGCTCGGCGCGGCGTTTCCGGCGTCGATGTTGGAGGCGCTGGCCGGTCCGGAGTTCCGCGGGTTCGAACGACTTGATCGCTTTCTCGTCGTGGACGGCGACCGCATCCGATTCCGCCACGCGTTGCTACGCGACGCGGCCTACGAGGGGCTGACGTACCGCGAACGATTGCAGCTCCACTCCGACACCGCGGCACGCATCGAGCTCGACGCCGGTGATCTCGCAATCGAAGTCGCGGAACTTCTGTCGCTCCATCATTTCCACGCGCACAATTGGGAACCCGCACTGCACTACAGCAACATTGCCGGTGACCGCGCCCGTTCGGATCTCGCACCGGTCGAGGCCGCTGCCTTCTATCGCCGCGCGCTCACCGCGGCCCGCCACGCGGCGGCATCGAGCGATACGCGTGTCGCGCTCGAGGAAGACCTCGCCGACCAACTCCAAAGATCTGCTCTGTATTCTGAGGCTCGGGACTCGCTGAGACGTGCCCGGCGGCTCACCCGCGATCCGTTGACGACTGCTCGCCTGCTCCTCGCCGACGGTCAGATCGAAGAGTGTGTCGGACGGTACTCCCAAGCGCTCCGTCAGTACACCCGGGCTGATGCGGCAATGAAGTCATGTCGAGAGCCAGAACGTATTCCCTCATTCCGCGCGCAGCTCATCATCGAACGCGCCGGTATTCGGTATCGCCAGGGCCGCTACCGACTCTGCGCTTCGATGCTCGAGCGCGCGCTCAACACCGAATTAGCGGATGCATCACCGGCGCATCGAGGCCGCGCGTGCTACCTCCTCGACTCAGCGCTGTCGGATCTCGGTACTCCTAGGGATCACGAGTTTGCCTATCAGGCGATCGCATTGCTGCAGGAGGCCGGCGATCTCGCGGGGGAAGCATCGGTCTGGAACAACCTCGGCATAGAAGCCTACGAAGTCGACCACGACGTAGATGCCGCTCTCGACCACTACGAGCGTTGCGAACAACTCTCTCGGCGCGTGGGCGCGGTGTTCCATGTAGCGACGGTTCGCAACAACATCGGAGAGATCCTGTCGGATCAGCGTCGATACGCGGAGGCCGAGCGATCCTTTCTCGACGCGCTTCGAATCTTCGAGGGGGCTCGGTACGCAATGGGTGTCGGGGTCGTCACCAGCAATCTTGGTCGGCTCGAGGTCCGGCGCGGTCGCCCGGAAGGTGCCAGCCAGATGTTCGACGACGCCGCGCACACCTTCTCCGCCATCGGCGCCGCATCGTTCGGCCGTGAAGTCGAAGGCCGACGAGTCGAAATGTTGCTCGCGCTCGGCGACGCCGAGAAGGCACTGCAGTTGATCGAGTCCACGATTTCCGACGCCGACGCCCCTGGCGAACGCACCGCTCTCGGCGAATGGCTCGACGAACTCCTCACCCAAGCGCAAGCCGACATCACCGCTCGGCGACAGCCCGGCCGAGGAGCGCTCCAGCCTTGCAGAGGCGATCGCGGCGAACCGTCCGACCGGTAACCTTCCTCAGATGTCCTTCGATCGCGCCGAGGCGCTGGCCCGGCTCGCCTCCGACGACTTCGACGTGCTCGTCATCGGTGGCGGTATCACGGGGTGTGGCGTCGCCCTCGACGCCGCCAGCCGCGGTCTCAAGGTGGCGCTCGTGGAGCGCGACGACTTCGCGAGCGGCACCTCGTCGAAGTCCTCCAAACTGGTACACGGCGGCCTGCGGTACCTGCAGCAGCGTGAGATCCGCCTCGTGTACGACGCTCTCCACGAACGTCAACGCGCCCTCAAGAACGCACCGCACCTCGTGCGCGTCCTTCCCTTCCTCATTCCAGTGTTGACCAAGGACGGCCTCATCAACCCGAAGATCGCCCGCGCGCTCGGATACGCAATGTGGATGTACGACGTCACCGGCGGTGCGCGCATCGGCAAGCTCCATCAACGCATCGACAAGCAGACGGCGCTCGCGCACATGCCCACCTTGCGCGCGCCGAACGTCGCTGCGGCGTACCTGTATTACGACGCGCAGACTGACGACGCGCGGTACACCCTCACACTCGCGCGCACCGCGGCCGCGCACGGCGCGGTCCTCGCCAACCACACCGGCGCGATCGGCCTGCGCAAGGGTGCCGACGGCAAGGTGAACGGCGCGACGGTCACTGCTGACGGCGCCACGTTCGAGATCAACGCGCGCGCCGTGGTGAACGCGGCCGGTGTGTTCTCCGACGACGTCCGCGAGATGGACGAAGGCGTGCACCCGCACTCGATCCGTCCCGCGAAGGGCATTCACATCACCGTGCCCTGGGAGAAGGTCCGCAACGACATCGCCGCGATCGTTCCGGTCCCCAAGGACCGCCGTTCGATCTTCGTCGTTCCGTGGGGCGACTTCACGTACATCGGCACTACGGACACGGACTACGACGGTCCGATCGACGATCCGCAGTGCACGCCCGCCGACATTCAGTATCTGCTCGACGCGATGAACATGGCCCTGGCCGAACCGTTGACCGTCGACGACGTCGTTGGCACATGGGCCGGGTTGCGGCCGCTCGTCACGGGCGGGACCGTAGGACAGAAGACCGCCGACCTCTCCCGTCGACACAAGGTCGCGTCGTCCGCGAGCGGTGTCGTCACCGTGACCGGTGGCAAGCTCACCACGTACCGCAAGATGGCCGAGGACACCACCGACGCAGTCGTGCGCGGGCTCGGTCGCAAACTTGCGTGTCGCACCAAGAAGATGCCGCTGCTCGGTGCGAGCGGATCCACCCCCGACGACGAGCACCTCGCGCGTCGCTACGGGAGCATGGCCACGCAGATCCTGACCCTCTCCGAGGCCCACGCGCTTGACGCGCCACTCGTGACCGGCCTTCCCTACCGTCGCGCCGAGGCGATCTACGCGGTGCGCGAGGAGATGGCGACCACCCTCGACGACGTGTTGTCGCGCCGGACCCGCGCGCGGTTGCTCGGGCGCGACGCCACCGCGGCGGCGGCCGAAGATGTCGCCCGCCTCATCGCCCCCGAGCTCGGCTGGGACGAGGACCGCATCCGCAGCGAGGTCGACTCCTACCGCGCCGCTCTCGAACACGAACGCACGTCCGCCGGCCTAGAGCGAGCCCTCGACCGTTCCCTCGGCGCATAGCCGCAACCCCACGTATCCTCCGGGCGTGACGTCTTCTGGAGCTCCTACCCCACCGATCGCGATAGGTGTCGAGCCGGCCGAAGTGACCAGTCGGCTGGGCGGGACACATGTCACGCTCGATGCCGAGATGCTCGCGACCCTCCGGGCGACGGGCGCCGAAGTGCTCCTCGACCCCAGCGCCACCGCCGAGGCGAGCCGCGATTGGTGGCCGCTTGCGATGATTTGGGCCCGTGACGGCCAGGTGCCGGTGCAGGCCGCGGCCGTTGTCCGGCCCGCCAATGCCGAGCAGGTGAGCGCGATCCTTACCGCTTGCAACGACGCGCGGATTCCCGTGACTCCCGCCGCCGGGCGCAGCGGGGTGTGCGGCGCGAGCGTTCCACTCCACGGCGGTGTGATCCTCGACCTCACCGCGATGACCGGCATCGTCGGCATCGACCGCGAGTCGCTCGTCCTCGACGTCCTGCCCGGCACGTTCGGCACGTGGCTCGAAGAGACACTCCAAGCCGAGCACGGCGTGACCATCGGACACTGGCCGCAGTCGATCGACCTCTCGACCGTCGGTGGTTGGCTGGCGTGTCGCGGTGCCGGACAGATGAGTACCCGCTACGGCAAGATCGAAGACATTGTCGTCGGTCTCGACGTGGTGCTCGCCGACGGTCGCATGATCTCCACCGGCGGTGCACCACGCGCGGCGGTCGGCCCCGAGCTCACCCAACTCTTCGTGGGATCGGAAGGCACCCTCGGCGTGATCACCGGCGCTCGGTTGCGCCTCCACCCGAAGGCGCCGACAGAGCGACGCGCCGCGTACGCGTTCACGAGCTTCGCTGCCGCCAACGACGCGTGCCGCCGGATCATGCATCGCGGGGCCACGCCCGCGGTCTTGCGCGTCTACGACGCGATCGAATCCGACCGCTCGTATCAGACCGGTCCCGACGATCACCTGCTGCTCGTGCTCGACGAAGGTGACGAAACGATCATCGATGCGACGATGGCGATCGTCGCCGAAGAGTGCAAGGACGCCAAGCTCGCCGACGTGGAGTTCGTGGGTCGGTGGCTCGAACACCGCAATGAGGTCAGCGCGCTCGAAGCCCTCATCAGCCGCGACTACGTCCTCGACACCATGGAGATTTCGGCACCGTGGTCGTGCTGCTCCGCCATCTACGAAGCCGCGATCGCCGCGATCAAGGGGGTGCCGGCCACGATGGCGGTGAGCGCGCATCAGAGCCACTCATACATGGACGGCGCATGTATCTACTTCACCTTCGCCGGCCAGCCGCCCGTCGACGGGCGCGAGGCGTACTACCGCGCCGCGTGGGAAGCCGGAACGCGCGCCGTACTCGCGAACGGCGGCGCGCTCAGCCATCACCACGGTGTTGGCCTCAACCGATCGCGATTCGTCCGTGATGCGCTCGGCCCCGCCTTCGATGTGCTCGCGGCCACGAAGCATGCGCTCGACCCGAACGGCATCCTCAACCCCGGCAAGCTCGGCTTGCCCGACCCGTGGGCCACCGACGGTCCCATCTGGCCCGACTGACCCACTCACTCCCCGGAGACTCCGATGGACCTGCTCGTCATCGACATCGGCACGTCGTCGATCCGCGCCGCGATCGTGCGCGACGACGCCACCGTGCACCACGAAGAACACCGCGAGTTCCTGCCGGACTCCCCGGCGCCGGGGATGGTCGAGTTCGACGCGGCCGCAATGGCCCGGGTCGTGCTCGACGCCGCGAACGCGACCCTCGCGCTCCACGGCGGTCCGGTCGCGGCGGTCGGCATCACGAACCAGCGCGGCTCGACGGTGGTGTGGGATCGGGCCAC
>JANYLF010000307.1 GCA_025357995.1 Acidimicrobiia bacterium
GCTCGCGCTCGCCGCGATCCAACGTGGCGATCACCGTCGGTTCCGAGTGTGGATCATCGCGACCGCGCTGTTCGGCACAACGTTCATCGGTGGTCAGATCTACGAGTTCACCGAGTTCTACCGCGAAGGCCTCGCGCTGAAGACGAGCGTGTTCGGCTCGAGCTTCTTCGTCCTCACCGGCCTGCACGGTCTGCACGTGACCGTCGGCATCATCTGGCTCCTCTCGTTGTGGGGGCTGTCCATGCAGAATCGGTTGCACGTGCAGGATGCGGAGAGGGTCGAGATTGCCGGTCTGTACTGGCACTTCGTCGACATTGTCTGGATCATCATCTTCACCGTCATCTACCTGATCCCGTAGGCGGAATCGATTCATGAGCGACGAGACCAACCTCGCCATCGCCGACGACCCGGCCCTCCTGCCGGGCGCGGACCACGAACTCGCGCTGCTGCCCGGCGAGGTGCGACCCCACCCGTCGCCGTTCCAATACGTGATGATCGCAGTGGTGCTCTGCGTGATCACCGGGCTCGAAGTGGGGATGTACTACCTCACGAACGACGTTCCGCGGGCGTTGTACGTGACGATCCTGCTCACGATGGCGTTCACGAAGTTCGTCACCGTCGTGAGCTGGTACATGCACCTGCGGACCGACCGCCCGATCTTCCGCCGTCTGTTCATCGTCGGCGGTTGCGGCGCCCTGGTGCTCTACACGATCGTCCTCTCCACGTTGCACGTCTTCGAGTAGCGCCACCGTGCTCGCGGTATCCATTCCCGCCTTCACGTTGCATCCCGACGTCCTGCTCGTCGTCGGAGCCATCGCGATCGGCTACTGGACCGCGCTGACCCGCCTCGGTCCCACTCTCGCGCCCACCGGCACGGTCGTAGCGACTCGATTTCAGCGCACGTGTTTCGCGCTCGGAACGTTCGCCGTCTTGTTGGCGTCGTCGTGGCCGATCCACGATCTGGCCGAGGGCTACATGTACAGCATCCACATGGTGCAACACCTCGTCTACACGATGGTCGCCGCGCCCCTGCTCCTGCTGGGAACGCCGGCGTGGCTCGCGCGGTGGGTCCTGCGTCCGCGCTGGCTGTTCGCGACCGTCCGCACCATGTCGCGGTTCATCCCGGCCATCGTCACGTTCAACGTGGTCATCGTGGTCACACACTGGCCCGCCTTCGTCGACCTCACGTTGCGTTCGGCGATCGTGCACTTCCTCGCCCACACGGTGCTGCTGTTCTCGGCGTTCCTGATTTGGATGCCGCTGCTGTCGCCCCTGCCCGAGATTCCCCGCCTTGCGCCGATCTCCCGGATGGTCTTCCTCTTTCTCCAGACAATCGTGCCGACGGTTCCGGCTTCGTTTCTTACCTTCGGGGACCACCCCCTGTATCGTCGGTACGAGTTGCTCCCGAAGTTGTGGGGGCTGTCAGCGCTGGACGACCAGCTCATCGCCGGTTTGATCATGAAGATCGCGGCCGGGTGGTTGTTGATGACATTGATTGCGGTGATCTTCTTCCGCTGGGTGGCCACCGAGGATTCGACACCTCGTCGCCCGGACCATGGATTCGATGACGTAGGACTCCTCACCGAGGTGAAGGCATAGATGGCTGATACAGATTCCGGAACCGAGATCGAGCCGAGCGCCGAGCCGAAAACGGGTGGGGGGACCGCGGTCGCGGTCGCCGAGCGACCCGGCGCGCTGGTGCCCGTGGTCACCGAGGGAGCACAGCGCGTCGAGCTGCGCAAGGACCGCATGTTCCTGCCGTTCCTCATCCCGGTGGGAGCGATCCTCACGTTCGCGCTGTTCGCGATCAACCTCTCACGCGTCTTCCTCGCCGCGGCGCAGGGCGACACCACCCCGGCCGTTGTGGCGGCGGCCATCGTGACCATTAGCATCCTGGTAGGCGCGACCACGATCGCCGCGCTGCCGAACCTGCGTACGTCGTCGTTGGTGTTGACGGTCTGCGGGATCGCGACGGTGGTACTGCTGGCCGGTTCGTTGGTATTGGGCGCGGCCGAGGACAAGAAAGTGAAGTCCGCCGAACCGACCGGACCTTCGATCAACACGTTGGAGGTCGACGCATCGGACTTCCACTTCCAGCAGAAGAACTTCGACGTGCCCGCCGGCATCAACACCATCAAGTACGTCGCGGTCGAGGGTTCCCACACGTTGGCCTTCGCGGAGGCGCAGTTCTCGTACATCAACCTGGCGGCGCCCGCGGGGAAGAACGTGATCAAGGCCACATTCGTCGAGGGTCAGAAGTACACGATCTACTGCACGATCCCCGGCCACCGTACGAGCGGGATGGAAGCCACGATCACCGTGGGGAAGCCCGGGACCACGCCCCAGCCCGGGACCGCCACCGCCACCAGTACGGTGCCCGGTCCGACCACGACCACGAAGCCGAGCGGAAAATCGCAAACGGATCCGGCCGCGCAGTCCGGCAACTCGACGGGCAACTGATGCTGCGTCGTATCGCAACGCGTCGTATCGGATTGTCGGGTGCGGCGCTCATCGTTGGCACCCTCGTCTTCGCGGGGTGCGGGAGCGACAGTGGCGCCACGCCGTACGTGGCACCCACCGGTCCCGCGATCAAGACGTTGAGCATCTCGGCGAAGAACTTCGCGTTCACTCCGAGCGCGCTGAGCGCGCCGGCGGGGATTCTGCAGATCGATCTCACGAGTAGCGCGGGGAACCACGACCTCGTCATCCAGGGGCTGCCGGGATTTCAACTCGAGGTGAGCGGCGACACGAAAGCGTCGGGCAAGGTCTTGCTCAAGAAGGGCAAGTACACGTTCTATTGCGACATTGCCGGGCACCGCAGCTCGGGCATGGAGGGGACCCTGACCGTCACGTGACCGACCGCTAGGTTGCTTGAGGTGATTCCCGGCATCGACGCGTCCCGCGTCCCGCGCCATATTGCGCTGGTCATGGACGGCAACGGGCGCTGGGCCCAGCAACGGGGCTTGAAGCGTACCGAGGGTCACGCGGCAGGCGAAGAGGCGCTCTTCGATACGGTCGAGGGCGGGTTGGATCTCGGTCTGCGGTGGATGACCGTCTACGCGTTCTCGACCGAAAATTGGCGGCGCCCACTCGACGAAGTGCGCTTCCTGATGCGCTTCAACGAGTCGCTGTTGTTGCGCCGACGTGACGATCTCAACGAGCGCGGTGTGCGGGTGCGCTTCATCGGCCGGCGCGGTGGGCGAGTCCCGAAACGGGTGCTGCGACACATCGAGGACACTGAGGCGCTCACCGCGAAGAACCGGCGGATGACGCTCACGTTCGCATTCAACTACGGCGGGCGGGCCGAACTTACCGACGCGGTGCGGTCGATTGCGCTCGAAGTGGCCGCGCGTCGCCTCCGGGCCGATTCGATCGACGAGAAGACGATCGCTCGGCATCTGTACGCTCCTGATATGCCCGATCCGGATCTGATGGTGCGCACCTCCGGCGAATTCCGGATTTCGAACTACCTGCTGTGGGAAAGCGCGTACTCCGAGTTCATCTTCACCGACGTCCTCTGGCCCGACTTCCGCCGCGAACATCTCTTCGACGCCGTCCGCGAATACCAGGCTAGGAACCGGCGCTTTGGCGGCGTGGACAGCGGCTCCGAGTCATGAGGTACGAGTACGCGGTATCGCTGCGACGCCGCATTCTGAAGAACTTGGAACAGCACGAGCGTTACGAGATCGATAGCGACGCGCCGCGCGCGGCAGTCGCGATCACGCTGGCGGATCTCGACGGTCGGGCCGGGTATCTCTTCCTCCGGCGGGCCCTCACACTGCGTCGCAATCCGGGTCAGTTCGCGCTGCCGGGTGGACGGGTGGAAGCGGGCGACTCGATCGACGACACGGCGCGCCGTGAACTGGCCGAAGAACTCGGGGTGGACCTCCCGGACACCGCCGTCCTGGGACTGCTCGACGACATCCCGACCCGGAGCGGCACCACGGTGACGCCCGTCGTGCTGTGGGCCGCAGGCGCGGTCACGCTGGAACCCGACGCGGAAGAGGTCCACGCGGCGTGGGTCATGTCGCTGTCGGAACTCGATCATCCGCTCGCGCCCAAATGGGAGACGCTCGAGGGAGTGGAGGGCGACGTGTTGCGGATGCCCGTCGGCGGCGAGTGGATCAACCCACCGACCGCGGCGATCCTGTATCAATTCCGTGAGGTCGCGCTCCACGGTCGGACCGTGCGGGTACACGACGTCGCGTCGCCGCTCTGGACGGAGCACTAACCGCACCAAGAGCGAGAAGCCGCCGGGCCGGGTCCGTACACTCGTCCTATGCCCGGCTTGTATCGCGACCAAGGCGTCGTCTTGCGCACGATCAAGTTGGGTGAAGCAGACCGGATCGTCAGCTTCATGACTCAAGGCAACGGCAAGGTTCGGGCAGTCGCCAAGGGTGTCCGCAAGAGTGGAAGTCGATTCGGCGCTCGACTCGAACCGACGAGTCATGTGGCGTTGCAGTGTTACCGGGGCCGTGAGCTCGACGTCGTGACGCAGGTGGAGACGATCGAGGCGCATCGCTCCCTCAGAGAGAACTACACGGCGCTCACCCACGCGGTCTCGATGCTCGAAGCCGTCGATCAAGTCGCGCAGGAGCGCGAGCCGGCGCCCGCGCTGTACCGGATGCTGGTCGGGGCATTGAGCACACTCGACTGCACCCCTTCGCCCGTGGTGACGCCCGGGTTCTTCTGGAAGTTGCTCTCGCTCGAGGGCTATCACCCGCACCTCGACGGTTGTGTTCGCTGCGGCGACGAGGACGGCCCGTTCCCCGCGTTCGATCTGGCCGACGGTGGGGTGCTGTGCGTGGCGTGCGGCCGCCTCGGTGGGCGCCGGGTTGCGCCGGAGGCGTTGGAGTTCCTCGGCCGACTCGTGGGCGGCGAGCTGCGCCTGGCCATGGCCGAGCCGCCGGATCCCGTGCATCTCCACGAGATCGAACGCCTCGGTATCGCCGCGCTCGAACATCACTCCGAACGCAGGATCCGCAGCGCCTCCCTCCTCTGACCTCCCGTCGGGGCGGAGCGGGTGGATTCGACTCCGATCTCGTGGGCCGATTCACCTAGCCTGAAGTCTTCATGGC
>JANYLF010000110.1 GCA_025357995.1 Acidimicrobiia bacterium
GGTATCGAAGGACTCCACCGCGGCCGCGCAGGGCGGGCTACTGATGTGCGAGAAGTCGGCGCAGTGGTCGCAGCTCGACGCCACGTTCCGGGCGGGCGCGGAAGCCACCGCCACCGGCACGGTGTCGAAGCCGATCAAGACCCAGTTCGGCTACCACGTGATCGAGGTGCTCGACCTCACTCGCGAGAACGCGGCACCGCTGCTCGCCGCCACCGCGCGACCGCCGGACCCACTCGCCAAGCTCATGCGCGCGTACCTCACCAGCGCCAAGATCTACGTGAACCCGCGCTTCGGTACTTTGCAGCGTCAGGGTGGCGCGTTCAACATCGTTCCGCCCACACCGAAGCAGACGAAGAGCCGCCCGGCGACCACGCCGACCACGGCGGGTGCGCGGACGTCGCCGAGCACCGCCGCGGCCCCGAGCCAGAGCACCGGGACGAGTAGCACCTCGGCGCCATGAGCCCGGCGCGGGTCGTCGTCGTCGGCCTCGGGCCGGCGGGGCTCGATCTGCTGCTCCCGATCGCGCGGGCCGAGATCGAGCGCGTCCCTCACCGTTTCGCGCGCACGGGTCGCCACCCCGCGGTGACCGAGTTCGCGGCAGCTGGAGTCGAGTTCAAGACGTTCGACGCCGCCTACGAAGCTGCCCCCGACTTCGACGCGTTGTATCCGGCGATCGTGGCGGCGCTGGTCGATGCCGCACGCACGCACGGCGAGATCGTGTACGCGGTTCCCGGGAATCCGGGCGTGGCCGAGCTCACGGTTCCGATGTTGCGCGCCGCGGCCGATGCGACCGCTTTTCTCGAGGTCGTGGTACTCCCGGGCCTTTCGTTCGTCGATCTGGCGTGGACACGGCTCGACCGGGATCCGATGGCCGGTGTGCACGTTGTGGACGCGCAGGATTTCGTGGTGGGCGCGGCCGGCCGTTCCGGTCCGCTGCTCATCGGACATTGCATCAACGCGACGGTGGTGTCGGACCTCAAGCTCGTGCTCCTCGACGCGCTCGCGCCCGAAACCCCGGTCGTGATTCTCCAAAGGCTCGGCCTGGCCGACGAGTTGGTGACGAAGGTCGCGCTCTCGGAACTCGATCGGGCGTGCACTCCGGATCATCTGACGTCGGTGTTCGTGGACGCGGGTGAGCACACGATCGCGGGTGACGTGGCGCGGTTGGTGGCGTTGGCGCAGCGCCTCCGCGGTCCCGGCGGGTGTCCGTGGGACGTCGAACAGACCCACCACTCGCTCACGCGTTACCTGCTGGAAGAGGCGTACGAGACCGTGGAGGTGCTTGAGCTCCTTCCCGACGCCGCGCCCGCGGGCGAAATTGATCTCGACGTCTACGCCCGCGTGGAAGACGAGTTGGGCGACCTGCTGTTCCAGGTGGTGTTCCACTCGATTCTCGCGGCCGAGGCCGGCGCCTTCGATTTGGGTGACGTCGCGACCGGTGTGCACGACAAATTGGTACGCCGCCATCCGCACGTGTTCGCCGACGCGCAGGCCGACACGGCCGACGACGTCCTCGCCAATTGGGAGCAGATCAAGAAGGTCGAACGGTCGAGTTCGTCGCTCGTCGACGGCATCAGCCCCGGACTGCCGTCGTTGCTGTACGCGCACAAGCTCTACCGCAAGGCCGCGAGCGTGGGACTCGACCCCGATGTGGAGGCCGACGGATTCGCGCCGATGGCCCACGCGCTCGAGCGTCTGCGCACCGCCACCGGTGCGGGCGAGACGGAACTCGCCCTCGGCGACCTTCTCGCGGGCGCGGTCGTGGTGGCGCGCGCGGGCGGCGTGGATGCCGAGAGTTCGTTACGCGGTTGGACGGCGCGGTTTCGCGATCGGTTCGTGCGGATGGAACAGCGCGCGGCTGCGGACGGCGTCGAGCTCACCGCGGCGACGGCCGATCGGGCGCGCGAGTTGTGGAGTCACGTCGAGGAGGTTGGCCGATGACGTCCGTGACGGTGTTGGGCCGTGAGGTGGCGATCCCGGTAGAGATTCGCTCCGCTCGATCATGGTTCGCGTCGTTTGCCGTTCAGCGCGCGGCGGCCGCGAGGATCGTCGCGCCCACGAGTCTGGAGCCCGTGCGCTTGCCGGGTGGTCGCTCGATGCTCTCGCTCGCGTTCATCCGCTATATCGACGGCGATCTCGATCCCTACAACGAAGTTGCGGCGGCCTTCTTGGTGGCGGACCCAGCGGGTGGCAAGGGCAAGGGCGTGTACATCCATCGCTTGCCGGTGAACCAGGAGTTCACGTGCGCAGCCGGCCGCGAGATCTGGGGATTTCCCAAGTTCGTCACGCCGATCGAAATCGACGAATCAACCGCGATCGACCACGCGGATCGCGCCGTCCTCACCGTCAACGGCGAGACGGCGCTGGCGATGACCGTACGCCGCGGTATCCCTACGCCGATGCGCTCGACCGCGCTCGACGCGTTCTCGTTTCGCGAGGGTGTGCTGCGTCGCACGCGATGGGAGCTGCGCGGCTCGGGATCACGGATGCGCTTGGGCGGCGCGCGAGTTGAACTCGGCGCCGGCGAGATCGCGGACGAGTTGCGGAGTTTGGGATTGCCGAAGCGTGCCCTGATGAGCGGTTGTATCCGTGATGTCCAAATGACGTTCCAGGCCGCGGAGATCCTGTAGGAAAGGTCCGATTCGCGCGACGCAGGGGACTACCCTCGTCACACTGTCCACACGGACCACAGATGAGTCGCGCCGCCAGAGGGGGATCGTGAGCAGCATCATCGACGTGAGCGCCCGGGAGATTCTCGACTCTCGCGGCAATCCGACCGTCGAGGTCGAGGTGGAGCTGGTCTCCGGCGCGCGGGGTCGTGCCGCGGTGCCGAGTGGTGCAAGCACCGGCGCCCACGAAGCTGTGGAGCTGCGTGACGGCGGCGACCGGTTCGGTGGCAAGGGCGTGCGGAACGCAGTCGCCAACGTCGAGGGCGAGATCGCCGAGGCGCTGCTCGATATGGAAGCGCTCGACCAACGCGACATCGACCGCGTGCTGATCGATCTCGACGGTACCGACGCGAAGAGCCGACTGGGTGCGAATGCGCTCCTCGGTGCGTCGCTCGCGGTGGCCAAGGCCGGTGCCGACGAAGCCGATCTTCCGCTCTACCGATACGTAGGCGGTGCGAACGCGCACGTGTTGCCAATGCCGTGCATGAATGTGCTCAACGGCGGCGCGCACGCCGACAGCAACGTGGATCTCCAAGAGTTCATGCTCGCGCCCGTCGGCGCCGCGAGCTTCTCCGAAGCCGTGCGCATGGGTACCGAGACGTACCACGCGCTCAAGGGACTCCTCCAGCAACGGGGCCTCTCGACGGCCGTCGGTGACGAAGGCGGTTTCGCGCCGAATCTGCCATCGAATGAGGAAGCGGTCGCGCTATTACTCGAAGCGATCACCGAGGCGGGTTACACGCCGGGTGACGAGATCGCGATCGCGCTCGATACCGCGTCGACGGAGTTCTTCGTCGACGGTTGCTACGAGCTCACCGGCGAGGGCCGGAAGTTCAGTTCGGCTGAGTTCGCCGCCTACCTCGCGGAGTTGTGTGATCGGTATCCGATCGTTTCGATCGAAGACGGGATGGCCGAAGACGATTGGGACGGTTGGGCGGCGCTGACCGAAGCGGTGGGAGATCGCGTGCAACTCGTGGGTGACGACCTTTTCGTCACGAATCCACAACGATTGCAACGTGGCATCGACCTCGGCGTGGCGAACTCGATCTTGATCAAGGTGAACCAAATCGGCACGCTGAGCGAGACGCTCGACACGATGGCGCTCGCGAGCCGCCACGCCTACACCGCCATGATGTCGCACCGGTCGGGTGAGACCGAAGACACCACCATCGCCGATCTTGCCGTCGCCACGAACTGCGGTCAGATCAAGGCCGGCGCACCGGCGCGCAGCGATCGTGTCGCGAAGTACAACCAGCTGCTACGGATAGAAGAGGGCCTCGGGGAGGCCGCCGAATATCTCGGCGGTCGCGCGTTGTCGAAGGGCGCCGGGGCGGCATCGTGACCGCGCCGACCGCGCCGACCGCGCCGACCGCGCCGACCGCGCCGACCGAGCCGACCGAGCCGCCGCGCTTCACCGCGGATCAAGTGCGTCGCCGCCGCACGTTCGCGCTACGGGCCAGCGTCGGTCTCGTCGTGGCCGTCGGGTTGTTGTTCGTCGTGGTGTTTCCGGTGAGCGCGTGGCTCCAGCAACGAGCGTCGCTGGACCGATCGGAACGACGCCTTGAGATCGTGAAGCGGGAGCGGGTTCGCTTGGAAGACGCGGCCCAACGATTGAGTTCGAACGCAGAAGTGGAACGTATCGCGCGTAGTCGCTACGCGATGGTGCGTCCCGGTGAGCAGGCATGGGCCGCGGTCCCGGACGCGTCGACCACGACCACCACGCTCCCGACCGCACCGTAGCGAGCGTCCGTTGCCCGAGCGCCGTCCCGAACCCAGTGCGGACGTCGACGATGTCGCCGCGGTGACCGTGCTGCTCGGCCGGACGCCGCGTGCCGAGTTCTCCGTGTCGGTTCGGCATCCCTCCGGTGCCCCGATCGTGATTCGCAACGCCGCGTTCCTCGACGACGGCACACCGCTGCCCACGCGGTACTGGCTGATCGATCCGGAGCTCGTGCGGGCCGTCGCGCGGCTCGAAGCCGACGGTGGCGTGCGTGCGGCCCAAGCCGCCGTGGATCCCATGGCGCTCGCGGCAGCCCACGAACGCTACGCGGCCGAACGCGACGCGACGATTCCTGCTGATCACGCGGGACCTCGGCCGTACGGTGGTGTCGGGGGCACGCGCGTGGGCGTGAAGTGCCTGCACGCGCACTACGCGCACACGCTTGCCGGCGGCGACGACCCCGTCGGTGAGTGGGTGGCGGCGCAACTGGTGGCGGACGCGGTGACGCCATGAGGGCGGCTGCGATCGATATCGGGACCAACTCGGCGCGCCTACTCGTCGGCGAAATCGAAGACCCTCACGGCGAACTCATCACGCTCGATCGGCGGATGACGATCACGCGCCTTGGTCAGGGCGTCGACCAATCGCGCGAGTTGGCGCCGGACGCGATCGCGCGCACGATCGACGCGCTGCGTGGCTATCGCACCGTCATCGATGCCATCGGTGGGGTGACGGCGATCCGTGCCACCGCGACGTCGGCCGCGCGGGACGCCACGAACCGAGACGACTTCTTCGGGCCGGCGACCGACGTGTTAGGTGTGACGCCGGAACTCTTGAGCGGTGTCGAGGAAGCGCGCGCGTCGTTCCTCGGCGCGACCACCGGTCTGAGCGACGTTGCGCCGGGTCCGTACCTCGTCGTCGACATCGGTGGTGGGTCGACGGAGTTCGTGGTGGGAACGACGGAACCGGAGGGTCTGATCTCGGTCGACGTCGGGTGTGTGCGGCTCACGGAGGCGTGGTTGCATTCCGACCCGCCCACACCGGAGGAGCTGAGCCAAGCCGTGCATGTCGTGCGCGAGCACCTCACCGACGTGGCGCGGGAAGTGCCAGGCGTGCGGACGGCGACCACGCTGGTGGGCGTCGCGGGAACCGTGTCCACGATGGCGATGATCGAGCAAGGGCTCGCCGAGTACGACCGCGACCGGGTGCATCATTTCCGGCTCACCAAGGCCGCGGCGGAGGATGTGTTCCGCACGCTCGCGACTGAGGCCATCGAGGATCGTCGGCACAACCCAGGTCTCGAGCCGGGTCGCGTCGACGTGATCGTGGGCGGCGCGGTGATCTTGGTGTCGATCCTGCGGGCCTTTGGGTTCGCCGAGGTCCTGACCAGCGAAGCCGACATTCTGGATGGATTGGTACGGGAACTCGCGGCCCGCTGACCAAGATCCCCTCAACCGACCCCGAATTCGCGCCGTTGCTTGATGTGTGGAACTCGATGGATTTGTCGAGATGCTCGGTCGCCTCGAAGCCGAGGACGTGAACGCAGTCGCGCACGCGATCGATGCATCGCATCAGACCGCCGCCGACGAGGTGGAGGCGTGGGAAGACCTCATGCGCGTCGACGACGCGCTGCGATCCCACGGCCGCTCACGGATCGCTGCCCGCGCCGCGCACGACGCGGTCCAAGCCGTGCGATCCGCGGTCGCGGCCACCGATGCGGACCTTCCCGACACGGTGGTCACGCGCGTCGCGCGTGAAGCGGCGTTGCTGGCCCGGGCGCTCGTCGCGGGGACCGAAGAAGCCGTCGCGCACCTCGAGCGCGAGTTCGGCTGCGTTACCCACGCCGCGTGAGGTAGAGCTCGGCGCACGGCGCGTCGGTACGATGTGGGGATGACAATTCCTGATCGATTGTTGATGGGCCCTGGCCCGTCGAACCCGTATCCCGAAGTTGTGGTCGCGTTCACCCAGCCGCTGCTCGGCCACCTCGACCCCGAGTTCCTGCACATCCTCGATGAGACCTGCGCACGGCTGCGGACGGTCTTCGGAACCACGAATGCGTTGACGCTGCCGATCTCGGGGACGGGTTCAGCCGGCATGGAAGCGTGCTTCGTCAATCTGGTCGAGCCGGGTGACACGGTGATCGTCGGTGTGAACGGTGTGTTCGGTGAACGCATGTGTGAAGTGGCGCGGCGCGCCGGGGCCGAAGTGCTTCGTGTCGACGCGGCGTGGGGGGAGGCCATCGATCCCCAACGGCTGCTCGACGCACACGCGGCCGCGCCGCACGCGCGTCTGCTCGCGGTGGTCCACGCAGAAACCTCGACCGGGGTGGAGAACCACATCGAGCCGTTGCGCGCGCTCCAGGCCACCGACACGTTGCTGCTGGTGGATACAGTCACGTCACTGGCGGGGATTCCTCTCGATGTCGACGGGTGGGGGATCGACGCGGTCTATTCGGGAACGCAGAAGTGCCTCGGTGTCCCGCCCGGCCTGTCGCCGGTGAGCTTCTCGGCCCGGGCGGTCGACCGCATTCGCGGCCGTTCCCAGCCCGCGCAATCGTGGTATCTCGATCTCGGCCTCCTGGCCGACTACGTGGGGACGGCGCGCCGCTATCACCACACGGCTCCGATCTCGATGCTCTACGCGTTGCACGCCGGCCTCGGAGTGGTGCTCGAAGAGGGCCTCGACGCGGCGCACGCCCGCCACCGTCACGTCGGCGGTCTGCTCCAGGACGCGCTGCCCGAAATGGGCTTCCGGCCCTTCGCGCTCGACCGACCCTTGCCCCAGCTGACATCGGTCTGGCTCCCCGAGGGTGTCGACGACGCCAAGGTGCGCGCCGAGTTGCGGGTCCGGTTCGGCATCGAGGTGGGCGGTGGCCTGGGCGAACTCGCCGGCAAGGGGTGGCGCATCGGGCTAATGGGTCATTCGGCTCGGGAGCGTTCGGTGACCACCCTTCTCGGGGCATTGGCCACACTGGTGTAGGAGGGCCTTGGGTGGGCCCGGCCGCCCGCCGACAAGAACCTCGGTGAGTCGCTACACGCAAGAGCTCCTGACGTTCTCGGCCCAACCCGCGGCCGCAGAACAGGTGCTTCGCATCGTCTCCAATCCGAGAGCGGGCGCGGCTCGTCCTACTCTCAAGAGCCTCGCGGCGGTGGACCGCGCGCTGATGCGGGCGTCGGTTGTCGAGGTGAACAAGCTGGAGAGCCGCATCACGTTCCTGGCGACCACTGCCAGCATCGCGCCGTTCATCGGCCTCTTTGGCACAGTCATCGGCATCATGATGTCCTTCCAGATGATTGGCGAGACGGGGTCGACCAACCTGGCGTCGGTTGGACCGGGTATCGCCGAGGCGCTGGTTGCAACAGCAGCCGGG
>JANYLF010000113.1 GCA_025357995.1 Acidimicrobiia bacterium
CGCGCGATCGCGTCGTAGCCGGAGTCGATCCGGCGGAAACCCGGTTCGAGCTCGATGCGTATCGAAGCCCCGGCGACTGGCGGACCCGGGCATCTGGGCCGGTGGTGATGTTGCCCACGGCCCGCGCAACCTGATCGACGCGATCGCCGACGGTCGCCGCGCCGCTGCGTCGATGATCGCATCCTTCACTGGGGACCCCTCACGCGCGGCCGATCCGATTGGTCCGCCAGTCGCCGGGGCTTCGATACGCATCGAGCTCGAACCGGGTTTCCGCCGGATCGACTCCGGCTACGACGCGATCGCGCGACGGCACATTCCCGTCGTCGCCACGAACCGGCGCGTCGGATTCGCGGAAGTGGAGACGGGCTACGACGAGATCGACGCGCGTCGCGAGGCCTTCCGTTGCCTACGGTGTTTCGACAACGTGATGTTGTCGCCGGACCTGTGCATTCTCTGCGGCCTGTGCGTGGACGTGTGTCCCACCAACTGCATCGTGATCGCGCGCGCGGATCGGATCGGGTTCGGCCAGGCGGATCAGTCGGTCCTGCTCCTCGACGAGGACCTGTGCATCCGGTGCGGGTTGTGCGTGAACCGATGTCCGCCAGGCGCGCTGTCGATGATGAACGCGAGGGAGGTCGTCGATGCCTGATCAGGACGTGCTCGAGCCTCGCGAGGGCATCGACGTCGACGAGCAGGGGATCTCCGGGCGCCTGCACCGCAGCACAGTGTGGCGCTCGATGTTCCGCCACCCGCGCGACGACACACCGCGCGGCCGCGCGCTGCAAGGGTTCAGCAACTTCTTCCTCCACGTGTATCCGGTCAAGGTCCCGCGCCGCGTCCTGCGCAACCGGTACTCGTGGCGGCTCGGATTCATCGCGGCCGTGCTCTTCGGAATCCTGTTGGTGACCGGCTTGTACCTGATGTTCGTGTACACGCCGTCGGTCGGCTCGGCCTACGGCGACATGCAGAAGCTCAAGACCGGCGTGGGGTTCGGTCAGCTGATCCGTAACGTGCATCGCTGGTCGGCGCACCTCATGGTGCTGGTGGTCTTCCTGCACCTCGTGCGTGTCTTCTACGCGGGCGCGTACAAGCACCCGCGCGAGTTCAACTGGGTGCTCGGCCTCATGTTGTTGCTCCTCACTCTCGGCTTCTCGTTCACCGGTTACCTCTTGCCGTGGGACCAACTCGCGTACTGGGCGGTCACCGTCGGCACGAACCTCGTGCACTACATCCCGCTCGTCGGCGGTCAACTACAGAACCTCCTCATCGGCGGTGACCAGATCGGTCAGAGCACGTTGTTGCGGTTCTACGCGCTGCACGTCGCGGTGTTGCCGGCGCTCCTCGTCATGATCCTCGGCGTGCACATCTGGCGCGTGCGTAAAGACGGCTTCGCGGTGCGACGCGCCAGTGTGGGCGCGTTCGCCGAGGGCGCAACGGACCAGTCGATCGCGGCCGATGCCGCAGCGCCGCCCGCGTTGGCCGCGCCGGAGTCGTACGGCGGTCGGGTGCGCGTGCTCGGCGTGGTGGATCGCGAATCGGTGACGGCGGAGGAGCGAGCCGTCGACGACACGGTCTTCACCTGGCCGCATCTCGTGGTGCGCCATGTGGTCGTCGCGTTGGGCGTGTGCGCGACGGTGCTGGGTCTGGGCGTCGCGTTCGCGGCCCCGCTGCGCGGGTTGGCAAACCCGAACCTCACGCCCGAGCCGGCCAAGGCGCCGTGGTACTTCGCAGGGCTTCAGGAGTTGCTCTCGCGCTTCGACCCGCTGGTCGCCGGGATCCTTATCCCGATCGGCGCGGTGCTCGCGTTCGTGGCGTTGCCGTACATCGATCGCAACCCTGCGACGGAGGCCCGCAACCGCAAGGTCGCGATCGTGTTGTTCTCGTTGATCTTGATCATCGCGGTGACGCTCACGCTGGTTGGAACGTTCTTCCGCGGACCCGGTTGGAAGTGGATCCCGCCCTGGGACCACTGGTACGTCGAACTCTAGGAGGCGAGGATGACCGAGCCGACGCGACGCGCGGTGTTGCGCACCGGATGGAAGGTAGGCGGCGCGCTGCTCTTCGGGGCGGCCGGCTACACCGCGTACGAGGCCCTGAGCCCGCTCTCGACCGGCGCCGCGGGCGGGAAGATCACCGTGGGTGCGCCATCGAACTTCTCGAACGGCAGTGCCACGTACTTCACCGACGGCCGCTTCTACGTGGTGAACGCGGGCGATCACTTCTTCGCGTTGTCACAGAAGTGTCCGCACCTCGGTTGCAAGATCCCGTTCTGCGACAGCTCGGGTCGCTTCGAGTGCGCGTGTCATGGGTCGGTGTTCGACTTGGCGGGTGAGTACGTGAAGGGTCCATCGCCACGCGGTATGGACCGGTACTTCATGAAGCTCGACGGCGGAAACCTCGTCGTCGACACGGGGGTATCGGTCAGCGGCCCGGATCGAGGCACGAAGACATACTTCACCCCGGCCAAGGGCCCGGGTTGCGTGGGGAAGGCCTGAGCCGTGCCGCGCGATGCGCCCACGCCACCGCCCTTCGAGTCGGAAGCACTCGATCGCAGTCTCGATCGTTACCTCGCGTGGGGACTCGTGTTCATGGTTGCGCTTATCGCGGGCTTCGTTGCGTACCGAGTGCGCGAGCCGGGACTGCGTCACGAAGCGTTGCGCGCGCAGACGACTTCGTACCGCGCGGTCGGTCGACGGCTGTACGCGGCGAGTTGCGCCGAGTGTCATGGCAAGCGGGCGGAGGGCGGCAGTGGACCGACGTTGAACGCAAAGGAATTTCTCAAGATCACGACCGACGCGCAGATGCAACTCCTGATCTCGGGTGGAGTGTCGGGCAGTGACATGCCCGCGTGGAGTTTGGACTATGGCGGCACCATGACCGACGAGCAGGTTCGCCAACTCGTGACCTACCTGCGCTCACTGGAGCCGCAAGCACCCAGTGTGCCGGACTGGCGCAAGGGCAAGACCGCCGCGGGCTAGCCGCGCTGACCCTGAGCCGCTCGCGCGGCGGGCACGCCGATATGGAGCCGGGCGCGGTACAGCTCCTCGTACCCCATGCGTCGGTAGACCGGTTCGCCCATCGTCGAGGCTTGGAGCTGCACGTTGGCGGCGCCGAGATCGAACGCGAGATTGGTCACGGACTGTGTGATGGCGAACGCGATGCCGCGTCCTCTCGCCTCCTCGAGCACCGCGACCCAGTAGACGCCCGCGATGCCGTGGCTCAAGAATACGAGCGCCGCGCCGATGGGTGTGCCGTCGAGTCGAGCGAGCACGGCGCGCACGTTGGGGCCCACGAGCGCGTTGGGTCCGTTGAAGTGCGATGCCGTCGCTTCGGACGGCGCACCGTACACCGCGTACGACTCGCCGCAGATGCGGGCGAAGTGGTCGACGTCGTCATGATCCTGCAGCAGATCGATGGTCACACCGCTGGGAAGCTCGTGCTCCTCGACCCGTTGACGACAGATCATCTGGGGTGCATCGCCGAACACCGCGATGCCTGTCGATTCGGCCGCGGCGAGGAGGTCGTCGTCGACGGGAAGCATGCGAGTCCACAACGAGAAGCCGCGGCCGCGAGCGCCGAAGAACTCGAGCGCGGCCTCCACGACCTTGGGTCCGGGAACGGCATCGTCCACGCGGCGCACGCCATTGCAGAATCCCGGGAAGTCCGACGATCCGGCGAAGAGCAAGATGCCGTCGCGCTCGACGATCTCGTACGGATGTTGCCACCGCGTGTCTTCGCGCGTGAGCTCGATGAGGTTGAGTTGGCCCAGGGTGGCTTCGTCGGGGGTTCCGTGCATGCCGGCGACGGTAGCCTCCGCGATTGTGGACGCCACGCCGGACTGGGGACACGCGACGACGCTCGACGACATTCGCGGCTCGGTCGCGATCGCCGGCATCGGCGAGACCGCGTACACGAAGGCATCCGGTCGCACGGCCCGCGAGATTGGTGCCGAGGCGGCCCAGCGGGCGATCGCCGACTGCGGCCTGGAACCACGGGACATCGACGGCATCACGTACAACGCGGCCTTCGCCGATTTCGACGTCGCCGCCTTCCACGAACACTTTGGCACGAACCACGAGATCTGGTCGTCGCCGTGGGGTGGTGGTATGAGCTGGGCCGGTACTGCGCCGTACTTGGCGGCCGGCGCGATTGCTCGTGGCGACGCCCGGCACGTACTGAACGTGTTCCCGGTGGCCTGGGCCACGCAGCGCGCGTCGATGACCGGTGGTCCGGGTGAAGTGCACGCGAGTCAGTCGTTGAAGCAGAACCTCGAAGTGCCGTTCGGTTGGTTCCCCCAACCGGTGTACTTCGCCACGATCATGCGCCGCCACATGATCGAGTTCGGAACGACGTCGGAACAATTCGGCGCGATCGCAGTCGCGGCACGGTGGAACGCGAACAAGAACCCGGACGCGATCATGCACTCCAAGGTGATGGATCTCGACGACTATGCCGCGTGCGCGATGCTGGCCGATCCGTTGCGCCTCTTCGATTCGTGTCTCATCTCCGATGGCGGCGCGGCCTACGTGACCACGTCGCTCGACCGTGCCCGCGACCTGCCGCACCCGCCGGTGGTGGTGCAGGGCATCGGAGAAGGCATCTCGGATAGCGGTCAACATTGGAGTCAACAGCGGGCGTTCACGAGCACGCCGCAGGTGTTCAGCGCGCCGCCCGCGTTCGCGATGGCGGAGTTGCATCCGAGTGACGTGAATGTGCTCGCCGTGTATGACCCGTTCACGATCGTCACGCTGATGCAGATCGAGGACATGGGGTTCTGCAAGAAGGGCGAGGGCGGCGCGTTCGTGGAGGGCGACACGCTCTGGTGGAAGAGCGATGGGCTGCCGTGCAACACCCACGGCGGGCTGCTGTCGCACGCGTACGTGCTCGGGATCGCCCACGTGGTGGAGCTCGTGAAACAGATTCGCGGGACCGCTCCGGCCCAGGTGTCCGACTGTGAAGTCGCGGTCTACGGCGGCTACACCGGGATGCACGCGAGCACGTTGATTCTCACGGTGGACCGGTAGCCGTGGCGATCAAGCGTGCCGACTTCCCATTGCCGGATCTCGCCGACGCTCTCGTCGGGGAGTTCTTCGCAGCCGCGGCGCGTTCCGAGTTGTGCATCCCACGCTGCGGTTTGTGCGACCGGTGGTGTTGGTATCCCGAGCCGGTATGTCCGGTGTGCAGCGGCAAGTTGGCGTGGACCGCGACGTCGGGCCGCGGCAGGTTGTTCTCGTGGGCCATGGTTCGGCGCGCGTTCATTCCCGCGTTTGCAGACCTCGTCCCGTTCGTGACCGCGCTCGTCGCGTTGGAGGAAGATCCGGCAGTGCGCGTTGTCGCGTTTATCGTGGACGTCGACCCGGAGGCGTTGTGTGCGGAGATGCCGGTCTCTGTCACGTTCAGGCCCCTGCGATTCCCGACCGTCCCCGACCGCGAGGTCATCGTCCCGATGTTCACCCCGAGCGCGTCGTGATCTACGACGGGCTGCGGGTGCTCGACGCGACACACGATCTCGCGGGTGCGTACTGCGCGAAGTTGTTGACCGACCTCGGCGCCGACGTCGTGGCCGTCGACGATCTGCCGGTGGCGCGGCGCGAATTGTTCACGTACTTGCGGACGTCGCAACGCGTGGGCGCGGGTTCTGCCGACGGCTGGTTGGATGACGCCGATATCGTGCTCGGGGGGCTGTCGGTGTTGGACGACGCATCGGCGGGTCCGTTGGTGCGGGTGGCGATCTCGTCGTTCGGCCGCGGTGGTCCGGACTCGGGCGTCGAGTTGCCGGAGCCGGTGCTCCAGGCCCGCTCGGGTGCACTGGCGACGCACGGTCACATGGGCCAACCGCCGCTCACCGTCGCGGGTGAGATCGGGGAGTACGTCACCGGAGCGTTCGCGGCGTTGGGCGCGGTCACTGCGTACTACCGCGCGTCGCGCACGGGCGTCGCCGAGACGGTCGACGTGTCGAAGCTCGAAGCGATGCTGCTCACACTCTCGACGGTGCCAACGTTGATGGGGCGTTTCCCTGGCGGTCGGCTCGCGAACTTCCGCTTTGTGATGATCCCGGGTAACGAACCCTGCGCCGACGGCAACTACGTGGGCATCACGACGGTCACGATCCCGCAGTGGCTCGCATTGTTGAAGGCGATCGGTCGCGAGGAACTCTGCGAGGACGACGAGCTCATCTCGTTCCTCGGTCGGTACACACGCGCCGACGAAGTGCACCAGATCCTCCAAGGCTTCACGATGCGCCACACGGCCGCGGAAGTCGTCGACGCGTGTGCAGCCGCGCGTGTCCCTACCGCGGTGTTGGGGAACGGAGCGTTGTTGCCGGACTTCGATCAGCCGAAGGCACGGGGAACGTTCGTCACGCAGCCGGGCGAGACCTGGATTCGACCGCGTGCCCCGTTCCGCTTCTCCGCAGTTCCGGACCGCACCCTCACCGCACCTGTCACCGCCGACCCTTCGAATGCCGACTTTCGTGCACTTTGGAGACCCAGGGATCTCCAAAGTGCACGAAAGTCAGGGCGTGGGCCGGAAGAGCGGCCGTTCGACGGATTGCGGGTGGTGGACTTCACCGCGTTCTGGAGTGGTCCGTACTCCACGGCATGGCTGTGCTCGATGGGCGCCGACGTGATCAAGATCGAATCGGTGCAACGGCCCGACGGGTTGCGGTTCAATGCCACGATTCGCGCGAAGGATGCGCCGCGCTTCTACGAGATGTCGGCGCTGTGGCACTCCACCAACCTCGGCAAGCGCGGTATCACGCTCGACCTCGGTCATCCCGACGGTCTCGCGCTCGCGAAGCGGTTGATCGAAACCGCCGACGTGGTCGCCGAGAACTTCACACCGCCGGTCATGGAAGGCTTCGGGTTGTCGTACGACGACGTGCGCGCGCTCAACCCGTCGGTCGTGATGTTGCGCTTGCCCGCGTTCGGGCTCGACGGTCCGTGGCGCGATCGCGGCGGTTTCGCGCAGACGATGGAACAGATCACGGGCATGGCGTGGCGGACCGGGTACGAGGACGGGCCGCCGATCATTCCGGGTGGTGTGGTCGATCCGATGGTCGGGACGCATACCGCGCTCGCGTTGGTGGCCGCGCTCGAGCATCGGGCGCGGACGGGTGAGGGCCAACTCGTCGAGATGGCCATGATGGAGGTTGCGGCCTCGGTGACCGCGGAGCAGGTGATCGACTACTCGGCGCACGGCGTGCTGCACGACCGTCGTGGCGCGCACGGCGTGTACGCGTGCGATGGGAAGGACGCCTGGGTCGCGATCGACGACACCGTCGATCCGATGTCGGCTTCTGATCGATCGGAATGGTGCGCGGGTCGGTCGCCGGCTGTTGCCGCGGCTGAATTGCTCGCGCTGGGAATCCCCGCCGCGGCCGTGGTCCCGGCGTACGCAACGCTCGACGATCCGCAGCTCCGGGCGCGTGGTTTCTTCCAGCCATTGGACCATCCCGATGTCGGGCCCCAGGAGTATCCGGGCTGGCCGATGCGTATTTCCGGCGGTCCCGACATTGCGTGGCGCGGCGCGTGTCCGACCCTCGGTCAGCACACGGTCGACGTGCTGCGCGAGATCGGTGTCACCGACGACGAGTTGACGGACCTCCGCGCCGAACACGTCATTGGTACCGAACCCCTCGACGTGGGCCGCTGATGGCGCACTCGAAAATCGGCATCGCGACCTCGGCTACGCGCGCCATGATCGACGTGTGATCGCGATTCGCTCCGCCACTCCCGACGACCTCGCGTGGGTGGTCGACCTCTGGAATCGTGCTGCGGGGCCGACGCGGCGAGCCGGTCAGATCCCGGAGACGAGCGCGCTGTTGGCCCGTGATGCCGATGCGCTCATCGTGGCCGAAGATGCCGGTGAAATCGTCGGGACGCTGATCGTCGGATGGGACGGATGGCGTTGTCACCTGTACCGACTGGCCGTCGACCCGGCCGCACGGCGATCCGGGATCGCATCGAGGTTGGTGGCGGAAGCCCGAGCGCGCGCCGCCGCGCTCGGAGTGTTCCGGATCGATGCGATGGTCGACGGGGACAACGCGAGGGCTCACGGATTCTGGGCAAGCGTCGGCTTCGACGCCGACGGCCGTGATCAACGCTGGTCGGTGTTGCTCTGATGGCGCGGATTCACGACGTTGTCGTCGATTGCCGGCATCCGGCGTCGTTGGCGCGGTTCTGGGCCGCGGTGCTCGACGGGTACGACGTCGCACCTTACGACGATGCGGAGTTGGCTCGGCTGCGCGAGATGCGTATTGACGACGTCGAGGACGACCCGACGGTGTTGGTCGAGGCTCCCGGAGTGTTCCCGCGGTTCTTCTTCCAGCGCGTGGATGAGTCCAAGGTGGTGAAGAACCGTTTGCACCTGGATCTTGTCGCCGACGACTCCGACGCGGAACTCGCGCGGTTACTCGCACTCGGCGCGACCGTCGTCGCCGACCGCCGCGAATCACATCACTGGATCACCTTGGCCGACCCCGAAGGCAACGAGTTCTGCCTGTCGTCGTGAGGGGCGAAGCGCGTCTGTACCGAGCGAATCGCCGCGTGTCGGCCGGCGGGCACTCGACTACTGGCTCATGTACCAGCCGCCGTTGGGGGAGAGGACCTGGCCGGTGACGAACTTGGCCTCCTCGGACGCGAGGTAGACCGCGGCCCACGCGATGTCGTCGGTGTCGCCCATGCGCCCCATCGGGGTTTGCGCGGCGATGAGCGGACGCATGGGCCCGAGCGCGTCGGTCATCGCAGTCTCGATCCATCCCGGTGCGATCGCGTTGACTCGGATTCCCTGCGACACGAACTCCCGCGCGTGAGCCCGCGTCAGACCGAGGATTCCGGCCTTGGCCGCGCAGTACGCCGACGCACCGCTGCCCCCCGAGGTGCCCATGATCGAGCTGAGGTTGATGATCGCACCGGAGCGCTTCGGACCCATGATGCGCATCGCCTCGCGGGTGCAGAAGAACGTGCCGTCGAGATGGACCGCGAGGACGCGATGCCAATCTTGGTCGGTCGTGCGCAGCGTGACGTCCGGATGTACCGACGGTGGATTGCCGGCCATCGTGTCGGCCATCTGCGCCATGGCGATGTCGTAGCCGCGCTGCACCTCCTCCGGTCGATCCTCCATACCGCTGATCCCGGCGTTGTTGACGAGGATGTCGAGCCGCCCGTGGTTGGCCGCGACCTTGGCGAACACCTCGGTCACCGCGGCGGATTGCGTCACGTCGAGCGCAAACGCGTCGCCACCGAGCTCGTCGGCGAGTTCCCGACACGCCGACTCGGAAAGGTCGGTGATAATCGGGGTGGCACCTTCGTCGTGGAACCGCCGAGCAATCTGTGCCCCCAGCCCGCGAGCTGCCCCGGTGATGAGCGCGACTTTGCCCGCCAATCTGCCTTCGTGTGTCGTCATGTTCGGACTCTAGGGTCCCGAAGCCGAGGGCCACTTCGGCTCCACGTAACCTGCGCAGCCCGAGGCGGGGCCCGAACGGCCCGCGACCGTATTGCCTGCTCTGCCGAGCGACGGCACTTCGAGTCGCAAGAGTGGGAGAGATGTTATGTACGAATGGTCAGACGAGCACAAGATGATCCGAGACGCGGTGCGGGACTTCGTGGAGAAGGAAGTCCGCCCGCGACGCGAGGAGCTGGAGTTCGGCGACACGCCGCCGTACGACGTGATCCGCAAGCTCTACAAGACGTTCGGCATGGACGAGATGGCCCGGGCCTCCTTCGCGAAGCGCATCGCCAAAGACAAGGGTGAGGCCGAGGCGGCGGAAACCGACGGCGGGGGAGGCAACCCGGGATTCATGCTGATGCCGATCATCGAGTTGTGCCGGTGTTCGCCGGGTCTCGTCACCGCGATGGGTGTGAGTACCGGTCTCGCCGCGTCCACGATCATGAGTCGAGGCACCGTCGCGCAGAAGGAGCGGTTCGCGCTCGACTTGCTCACGTTCGAGAAGGTGGGCGCGTGGGCGATCACCGAGGCCGACAGCGGTTCGGATGCGTTCGGTCGCATGCAGGCCACCGCGAAGCGCGACGGCGACGAGTACCTGTTGAACGGTTCCAAGACGTTCATCACCAACGGGCCGTACGCCGACACCACCGTCTTCATCTGCAAGCTCGACGAAGGCAACCCTCCGGCGGAACGCAAGATCTTGAGCTTCGTACTCGACCGGGGCATGCCCGGGTTCGAGCAGACCAAGCCGA
>JANYLF010000145.1 GCA_025357995.1 Acidimicrobiia bacterium
TTCGACGAACACAGCGATCCTCCGCCTGGTGGATCGGCGATGCCGCCGCGCACCTTGAACCAGTTGGTCGGATCGGCCCACGAGGGGCCGCGCTACTTGGTCTTCGCGGCTTTCGTCGCCTTGACGGCCTTCGCGGCCGGAACCTTCGCGGTCTTTGCCGCCGGAGTCTTCGCCGGCACCTTCGCGACCGCCTTCGCTGCGGGAGCCTTCGCGGCAGGTGCCTTCGCGAGGGCTTTCGCCTTCGCCGCGCCATCAGCCGCCTTCGCGGCCGGTTTGGCCACCGTCTTACGCGGCTTCGGGGCCACGTACGGTGCGGGGGGCTTCGTCAGCGCGCCATCGTCGTCGAAGTCGATCGAGCTACGCCGGCCGACGTTCGGTGGCTTCCCCAACACTTCGTCGAGCTTGTCTTCCGCGGTCTCCTCGTCGACGGCCAACGCGAACGTCAACTCGGAGACCAGAATCTGGCGGGCCCGGGCGAGCATCCGCTTCTCACCCGCGGACAATCCCTTGTCCTTCTCACGAATCGTGAGGTTCCGAACCACCTCGGCCACCTGGTAAATGTCGCCGCTTTTCAGCTTCTCGACGTGGTTCTTGAACCGCCGGGACCAGTTCGTCGGCATGCGCGCTTCCTTCTTGCGCAACACCGCGAAGACCTCTTCGACTTCCTCGTCGTTGATGACATCACGCAGGCCGATTTCGTCGGCGTTGTCCGCCGGCACCTTCAACGTGAGATCGCCGTACGCCAGGCGAAGGATCAGATAGTCCTGCTTCTTGCCGAACGCCTCGACCTTCTCACGCTTCTCGATGGTCGCAGCACCATGATGGGGGTACACGACTTTGTCACCGACATCGAACGGCATAAAGGGAATAGCTCCTACAACGGGCCCAGAAGAGGGAGAGTCCCCCATGCTACCGGAGTCGGCCCTCGCCCGAGGATCCGTGGATAGTGTGAGCCCGTGCCCGACCGTCGATTGCTGAGCTCCAACGAGCTGTTCGCGTCGCTTCCCGAAGCGATGGTCGAACACCTCCGGGGTAAGGCGCGAGATCGGACCCTGGCCAAGGGCGAGCTGCTGTTCTCCCAGGGAGATGCATCGTCCGATCTCTACGTGGTGATGGAAGGCCGCATCGCGATTTCCACCCGGTCCACCGATGGTCGCGAATCCATGGTGGCGGTCCTGGAAAACGGTGGGCTCTTCGGCGAAATGGGTCTCTTCGACGGTGGGCCGCGTTCGGCCGAGGCGCGAGCGCTCAGCGACACCACCCTCCTCGAGGTCGCGTTCGACGACGTGCGCGCCGCGGTGCAGGAGCGGCCCGAGGTCCTCTGGGCCATCGTGCGCTTGCTCGCGCAACGGATCCGCGCCACTGACGAAGCACTCGCCGATGCGGTATTCCTCGACGTTCCGGCCCGCACCGCGAAGCGCCTCCTGGAGCTCGCCGGCGACGCCGACGAATTTCAACTTCCGATGACCCAAGAAGACCTCGCGGGCCTCGTCGGCGCGTCACGCGAGCGCGTCAACAAGGCAATCGCGATGTTCACGCGCCTCGGTTGGGTCAAAGCCACCGGCCGGAGTCGCTACCGCATCGAAGATCGCGAGCAGCTCGAACTCCGCGCAAATCTCTAAAGTTCCAGGAACTCGAGCACGCGGGTCCAGGCGTCGGCCGCGTCGTCGGCGCGGTGCGCGGGACGGTCGGGGTCGTGCACGAATCCGTGCTCCGCGCCCGGGTACACGACGATCTCGCAATCGGTACGGCCACTCCAAGCGGTGCGCAGCGCCTCGATGTCCGCCGTCGGTGTGTACGGATCCGAGTCGCCGAAGATTGCCAAGGTCGGACACGCCTGGCCGGCGGTCGAGAGCGGTTCGGCCACCGTCGCGCTGCTCCAGCCTTCGAGCACACGCACCATCCCGTAGAACGACACCGCGCGATCGAATCGTCCGGTGGCCGCGGCCTTCAGCGCGTACATCCCACCCATGCAGAACCCGAGAATTGCAACGTCGCGCACGTCGTCGTGGACGACGAGATAATCGGCCGCGGCGGCGAGGTCGCCGAGTTGGAGTTCGTCTTCGAGTTGGGGAACATACGCCATGCGTTGCGCGATGTCGGAGAGGTCGATGCCGCTCGCGAGTGCACGCGCGAACGGTTCCGGCGCACACACGGCCGCGCCGTGGGTCGCGAGGCGCAGTACAAGATCCTCGAACAACGGACGAAGACCGCCAATGTCGGGGTGAAGTACCACGCCACGGCGGGGCATCCCTTCCGGGCGGGCATGCAGCGCCGGCACGGGCTCGCCGTCTTCGCCCCGCAACACGATCGACCCGGACTCGACCTCGAAACGTCCTTCTCGCAATGCAGCCATCCGCGAACGGTAGTTGGGACCAACTGGTAGAACCTCGCGATGAGCGGATACGGACTTCGATCCGAGACCGTCGACTGCGGTGGGCTGTACGAGACGATCCGCGCGGATTTCGTGGCAATGCTGCGAACACTCCCTGTCGAGCAGCTCGAGCGCTGCGTGGGCGCGACACCCGAGTGGCGCGTGCGAGATGTGGTCGCGCACCTCGCCGGCCTCACCGAGGACCTCAACCGCGCGTACTTCGGCGAGGGCGATCCGGACGGCATGACGCGCGCCCAGGTGGACCGCTTTCGAGACTCGAGCCTGGAGGAGATCATCCAAGCGTGGGACCGGGAGGCACCCGCGTTCGAAGAGGGACTCCGGCTGTTCGGATATCAGGTCGGCAACCACTTCGTCGGCGACTTGTTCATCCACGTGACCGACGTTCGGTCGGCGCTCGGCCTCGCGGTCGATCACGATTCGGTCGCGCTGTGGACGACCCTCGACTGGTACCTCGACGCGTTGGACGCGAGCCTTCGCGATCGCGGTGAAGGAGCGTTCAAGGCGATTACCGCGCCGGAGCAACGAGTCGTCGGCGTCGGCTCGGTCGCGGCCACCGTGACGGCTCCGGCGTTCGAGATTGCGCGAGCCTGCGCAGGGCGGCGATCGGCCGGCCAGATCGCCGCGTTCGCGTGGACCGGCGACGCGGTTCGCTTCCAGCCGCTGATGAGTCAGTACTCGACGCCGACGGCGGACGTCATCGACTGAGTTCCGTGGGTCCTATACGTAGCGTTCGAGGATCGAAGACTCGGCCAAGCGGGCCAAACCGTCTTTGATCGCTCGGGCACGCGATTCTCCGACCCCTTCGACCTCGACGAGATCCGGGACACTCGCCCGCAAGATCTTGTGGAGCAACCCGAACTGCTCGACGACGTGGTCGGCCACGGACTCGGGGAGTCTCGGAATGCGATGGAGGAGTCTGTATCCGCGCGCTTGGACCGCGGTATCGAGCCCAGTGTCACGCGGGAGGCGCAGCACGTCGGCGACGTCGCGGACATCGAGCAGACGCTCCGTATCGATCATCGAGAGCACGCCGAGCACCGTGTGGGCGTCGACGCCTTCGCTCTCGACGAAGTAGTCCCTCACGAAGAGTCGACGGTCGTCCTCGACCCCGCCCATGAGCTCTTCCAGCTGCAGCAGGATCAATCGGCCCTCGGCGCCGAGTTCGATCACGTACTCCTCGATCTCCTCCGCGATTCGCCGCACCATCTCGGCTCGCTGGAGCGCGGCCGCAACGTCGCGCACGGTCACGAGATCCTCGATCTCCAGGGCCGAGAGCGAACCGCTTACCGCGTCGAGACGGGTCTTGTAACGCTCCAAGATCTGGAGTGCTTGGTCGGCGCGCGTGAGCACGCGGCCGACCAGTTCGAGGGTGCGCTTCTGCCCGCGCCGGTGGACCGCGACGAGCGAGAGCTCCTCCGAGACCGAGATCACCGGCGCGTCGATCTGTTTCGCGACTCGTTCGGCCGTGCGGTGGCGAGTCCCGGTCTCACTCGTGGGGATCCCGGGGTCCGGTACGAGGTGAACATTGGCGCGCGCGATCCGGGTGCAGTCCGAGGACAAAATCATCGCGCCGTCCATCTTGGCCAACTCCGAGAGTCGCTGCGGCGTGAACTCGGAATCGAGCAGGAATCCGCCCGAGCAGAGCGAGAGGACCTCCGGGCCGTCGCCGACGACGATGAGCGCGCCCATCTTCGCCTGGAGAATGCGGTCCAGTCCTTCACGCAACGGCCGTCCGGGCGCGACCAGACGCAACGCCGAGAGCATTGCTTCCGATCGGGGCACTGGCGGCACGAGGTGGTCCTTTGGTTCGAGTCGGCCGGCGTCGTATCGAACTCGGCCCGCCGAAGAGTCCGTGGAAGCGGGTTGCACGATACCAGTGACTTCGGCCGCAATGACAGGGGCGGACGGGTCGGTATCGACAAACATCGCCCGGATCTGGAGGCAGGCGGCGGCCGCCGCCGACGGTCCAAAACGGATGAACGGTGACGACTCACCCGAGGTCGAGCGCATCCAGCACATCGCGAATGTGGTCGGCCCGCATCAGGCGCAGACCATCGACATCCGGAGTCGACGTGGGAACGACTGCGACCCGGAATCCCATCCGAGCGGCTTCGTCGAGACGGCGCAGGGTTCGGCTCGCTTGGCGGAGTTCGCCGCCGAGGCCGAGTTCGCCCACCGCGACAAGCCCCTCGGGGATGGGCTCCCCGATGAGCGCACTCGCGACCGCCAACGCGATCGCGAGGTCGGCCCCTGCGTCGTGCACCTTCAGACCTCCCGCCACGCTCGCATAGACGTCGAACGCGCCCACCGGACGCCCCGCCCGGGCTTGAAGTACCGCGAGCACGAGATCGAGTCGAGCGCCATCGAGCCCGCGCGCGGATCGGCGCGGCGCCGGAACGCTCGTGGACGACACCAGCGCCTGCACCTCCACGAGCAGCGGGCGCACACCTTCCATCGTGCACGTGACGACGGAACCAGGAAGACCGGGACGACGGTCGGCGAGGAACATCGACGACGGGTCGGCCACATCGGCCATCCCCGTTTCGGTCATCTCGAACACGCCCAGCTCGTTGGTACTTCCGAACCGATGCTTGAGCGCGTGGAGCATACGCAGCGCGTGGTGACGATCACCCTCGAACGCAAGCACCGTGTCGACGATGTGTTCCAGCGCGCGCGGTCCCGCGAGCGCGCCTTCCTTCGTGACGTGACCGACCAGCACCGTCGCGATCGAACGTTCCTTCGCGACCCGCACGAGCCGATGCGCGCACTCACGCACTTGCCCGACCGAACCCGGCACCCCCGTCAGCTCGGGATCGACGATGGTCTGGATCGAGTCGATCGCCACCACATCGGGCGCGGTCTCGAGAATGCGGTCGACGATCGCGGGCAACGAGGTTTCGGTGACGATGAGCAGGTTGCGGTCCAAGGTGTGCAACCGCTCCGCCCGCAAGCGCACCTGCTCCTTGGACTCCTCGCCGCACACGAGCAGACAGCGCGCACCGGCCGCAGCCATCCGGCCGAGCGACTGGAGCAGCAACGTGCTCTTGCCGATGCCGGGCTCACCACCGAGCAACGTGACCGACCCTTCGACCAAGCCTCCGCCAAGCACCCGATCGAGTTCGGGAACGCCAGTGGACCGGCCGATCGCAGTGATCGGATCCACATCGACGAGCGCGATCACGTTGGCCATTTCACCCGTGTGTCCGCCCGCCGGTGTGTGGCGTTCCTCGATCAGGCTGGACCACGCACCGCATTCGGGACAGCACCCGAGCCATTTCGGCGCTTGCGCGCCGCACTCGGTGCAGCCGAAGACGGTCTTACTGCGAACACTCGTTCGGGCCATGGGCCCACCCTATCCGCCGGGTGTGACAGTCCCGTTCATAGGCAAACGGAGCCGGTCGTTAGGGTCGGCTGATGGCCTCACTCGTCGTCGGATTCGACTTGGACATGACCTTGATCGACCCGCGACCTGGCGTGATTGCCAGCTTCGACGCCCTCAATGCGGACCTTGGGACCGCGATCGACGGCGAGTTGATCGCGTCTCGACTCGGGCCGCCGCTGGAACTCGAGATGGCGGCGTACTTCCCGGCCGACGAGATCGACGGCGTGTGCGACCGGTACCGAGCGCACTACGCCACGCTCGGGGCGCCGGGCTGTTCGTTGCTCCCAGGCGCAGCCGAGGCCGTCGACGCGGTACGCGCCCTCGGCGGCACCACGCTGGTCGTGACGGCAAAGTTCGAGCCGAACGCGCATCTGTGCTTGGAGCACGTTGGCGTTGCCGTCGACCACGTGGTCGGCTGGCGTCACGGACCGCAGAAGGCGGAGACGTTGCTCGCATACGGCGCGCACATCTACGTGGGCGACACCACTCCCGACATCGAAGCGGCGCGGACGTCCGGCGCGCACGCGGTCGGCGTGGCGACGGGTCCGGTCAGCGGCGAGGACCTGCTCGCCGCCGGTGCCGACGTCGTGCTGACATCGCTCGTCGAGTTCCCCGCTTGGCTCCGCAGATTCACGGCGCCGATGCGTCCGTGACGAGGGCGGTGGCGTAGCCGGTCAGAGTGTTGTTGTCCACATAGATGTGTTGCGAGCCGGCGAGCAGGTCACGAAGACATCGTTGTATCACGCCATCGCGCAAGCCTGCGGATCCCGCCCACGAGAACGCGAACCGGGTCGCGTCGGTCGCGACGCGAGTTGCGTACGTGGCGACGGCGCGCAAGCGGGCTTGCGTCGTGACATCGACGACACCCTTCGCGCGTGCTTGGGCATCGGCATCGGCGTACGTCTCGAACACGAGGGCCCGCGCGGCGCGGAGGGCGCAGTCGTGGACGCCAAGGTCGTGCTGGAAGAGTTGCTCGGTACCGATCGTGGCAAAGCCCGCCATGCGCACGCGCGTGCTCGCAAGCTTCATGATTTCGTCGAGCGCCCGGCGGCCCACACCGAGGCCGAACCCGGCGTGACCCGCTCCCGTGATTGCGAAGAGGCCAATGCCGTAGTTCTCACCGCCCCGTTGTTGGGTGTGTTCGAGGAGTGAGTACGTGAAGCCTTCCGGAACGAACACGTCGTCCACCACGTAGTCGTACGAACCAGTCGCTTGGAGCCCGATCACATCCCAGTTACCGCGAAAGTCGACCTGATCGCGCGGCATCAGCACGACCCGCATCGCCGGGAGGCCGGAATCCGCGGTCAGCTGGCGGCCGTCGTCGCCGGTCTCGATCGTGCCGGCACCGATGTAGCTCGCGTGCGCACAGCCGGAGCCGAAGGAATACTGACCGGTGACGCGGTACCCGCCGTCGACCCGACGAGCGGAACCGACCGGACCCAACATGCCGGCGTGGATGGCGCGCGCGTCGTCCGTGAACATCGTGCGCGCCGCCGACTCACCGGTGTAGATCGCGGCGAAGCACGACGACGTGGAGTTCGCCATCGCCGACCACCCCACCGAACCGTCGGCGTACGCAAGGGTCTCGAACACCGCGAGCGCAGTGCACACGTCGGTGTCCAGACCTCCGAACTCGCGGGGCACGAGCAGCCAGAACAACTCGGATTCGCGGAGTGCATCCACCACCACGGTGGTCGTAGTGGTGTCGGCCTCGGCTCGGTCGGCGTCGGCTTCGATGAGCGGTGCGATCGCGCGGGCACGCGCAACGATCGCTTCGTCAATGGTTGCACTCATGGCGGCGGAGCGTAGCGAGCGTCGCATCCCGGACGGCAGTTGCGAGTCATCGGCTCGGCGTTCTGGTCCCCGTCATGATCCGATTCGGTGCATCACGGGTACCAGAAGCTGCGCTTCTGACCGTGCTCGTGAACCCTGGCGGTACGCCAGCATGGTCAGAACGACGCGGACGCGCGGCGGTTCCGGCGGGCGCGGCGCTCGCCAACGACAAGGAGGAACACCGCGGCTACTCCCGTCGCGATGCCGCCGAAGAGCAGCACGATGCGGTTGAAGTTGGTGTCGTCGGCGGCCGCGACGAGCGCACCGCGTGACCCGAACGAGGCCGACGCCTCACGGTGAACGTCGTGCGGGAGCAGGGCCACGGCGCGTACGTGCAGGTCCTTGAGCGATGCGTCGACACGCGACTCGATCCCGGGTATATCGACGCGTTCCGCGGTGAGATTCGCGACGAGCTGAGGGTCGTCGGCGATCCCGACCTGCGCGGCGCGGAGGTCGACGGTGCCGTTCACGCGCCAGTGCGTCGTGAACGTGGACGCAGTGCGCGACGCGGTGAAATGTTGGAGCGGACCCTTCGGTCCACTGATCTCGCCGATGATCGCCGCGACCTCCGCCGGACGACTGAAGACCTTGCTCACCGTCAACGTCGCGCCGCCGGTCCGGTCTCGCACCCAGGGCATGACCTTCCAGCCGGCCGCAGGGAGATCCGCCAGGCGCACCCGACCTTCGAGCTTCCCGCCACCGATCTCGGCGGCCTGTACGGCGCCGTGGTCGAGCTTCACGGCCACGCTGACGGTGCCCCCGCCGTTGTGACGCATCCGCACCGTGACCGTCGCATCCACCCGACACGCAGCCAGCGCGACGGCACAGACCGCGATCGCCGCCAGCCGCCGCCCGATCGAGCGACCTGGCGCTCGGGATCCGCTCAGCCTTCGGTGCCGGAGCCGGCGAGTTCGACGGGCGGGGGCTCGAAGCCTTCGATGGCGCGGAAGACGAACTCGTCACCTTCCGTGTCGACGATGATCGTTTCGCCCGCGTGGAACTCCTTCCACAGGATCTTCTCCGACAGCGCGTCTTCCACGTGACGCTGGATCGCGCGCCGCAAGGGTCGGGCACCCAAAGTGGGGTCGTAGCCCTTCGTGGTGAGGAGGTCCTTCGCGGAGTCGGTGAGCTCCAGGATGAGTCCCTGGCTCTCCAGCTGGTTCTGCACCCGCTTGATGAGCAGGTCGACGATGTTGTGGATGTTTTCCCGAGTGAGTTCCGCGAACACGATCACGTCGTCGATGCGGTTGAGGAACTCCGGCCGGAAGTGGCGCTTGAGCTCCTCCGTCACCTTGTCCTTCATACGCTCGTACGTGACCGCGTCGTCGGTCTTGCCGAAGCCGATCGCCGACTTGCGCAAGTCCGAGGTACCCAGGTTCGACGTCATGATGATGACGGTGTTCTTGAAGTCGACGGTGCGTCCCTGCGCGTCGGTCAGACGACCGTCTTCCAAGATCTGGAGCAGCGCGTTGAACACGTCGGGGTGGGCCTTCTCGATCTCGTCGAAGAGCACGACCGAGAACGGCTTGCGGCGCACGGCCTCCGTGAGCTGGCCGCCTTCGTCGTAACCGACGTAGCCCGGAGGCGAACCGACGAGACGCGAGACCGTGTGCTTCTCCATGTACTCCGACATGTCGAGCGCGATCAACGACGACTCGTCCCCGAAGAGGAACTCGGCGAGCGTGCGCGCAAGCTCGGTTTTACCCACGCCCGATGGGCCGAGGAAGATGAACGAGCCACTCGGACGCTTCGGGTCCTTGAGTCCCGCACGCGTACGACGGATCGCTTGACTCACGGCCTTGACCGCGAGGTCCTGACCGACGATGCGCTTGTGGAGTTCGTCCTCCATCCGCAGCAACTTCGCGGTCTCTTCTTCGGTGAGTTTGTAGACGGGGATACCCGTCCAGAGCGCGAGTACCTCGGCGATGGATTCCTCGTTGACCTCGTTGAAGAGATCGACGCCCTCCGCCTTCCACTCCGTCTCTTTCGCGGCGCGCTGTTCGAGCAGCTCCTTCTCGCGGTCGCGTAACGACGCGGCGCGTTCGAACTGCTGACCCTCGATCGCCGCTTCCTTTTCCTTGCGGACCCCCGAGATCTCGTCCTCGAGCTCGCGGTAGTCCGGCGGCGCTTGCATCCGACGCATCCGCAGGCGCGAACCCGCTTCGTCGATGAGGTCGATCGCTTTGTCGGGCAGGTGGCGATCCGAGATGTAGCGGTCGGCGAGGTTCGCCGCGGCCACCACGGCTTGGTCGGTGATCGTCACCCGATGGTGCGACTCGTACCGGTCGCGCAGGCCCTTCAAGATCTCGATCGTGTGCGCGACGGTCGGCTCTTCCACCTTGATCGGCTGGAACCGACGTTCGAGCGCAGCGTCCTTCTCGAGGTGCTTGCGGAACTCGTCGAGCGTGGTGGCACCGATGGTCTGGAGCTCACCCCGGGCGAGCATCGGCTTGAGAATGCTCGCCGCATCGATCGCGCCTTCGGCCGCTCCCGCACCCACGAGCGTGTGCAGCTCGTCGATGAACAGGATGATGTCGCCGCGGGTCTTGATCTCCTTCAGCACCTTCTTGAGGCGCTCTTCGAAGTCACCGCGGTAGCGCGACCCGGCGACGAGCGCGCCGAGGTCCAGCGTGTAGAGCTGCTTGCCGTCGAGCGTCTCGGGAACGTTGCCCTCCACGATGTCGGCGGCGAGTCCTTCGACGATCGCGGTCTTCCCCACGCCCGGCTCCCCGATGAGCACCGGGTTGTTCTTGGTGCGCCGCGACAACACCTGCATGACGCGTTCGATTTCCTTCTCGCGCCCGATGACCGGGTCGAGCTTCTTGTCTCGCGCGAGTTGCGTGAGGTTGCGACCGAACTGGTCGAGCACCAGCGAACCGCTCGGTCCACCGGCCTCGGCGGGCGCGCCCACACCGGCGGGCGCGCCTTCCTTGCCCCCGGAGTAACCGGAAAGAAGCTGGATGACTTGCTGACGCACGCGCGACAGATCGGCGCCGAGCTTCACGAGCACTTGCGCGGCAACGCCTTCGCCTTCACGGATGAGCCCCAATAGGATGTGCTCGGTACCGATGTAGTTGTGACCGAGCTGCAGCGCTTCGCGCAAGGAGAGCTCGAGCACTTTCTTCGCGCGGGGAGTGAACGGGATGTGACCCGACGGTGCGGAACCGCCGTGACCGATGATCTCCTCGACCTGCGCGCGCACAGCTTCGAGCGAGATGCCCAACGACTCCAACGCCTTCGCCGCTACACCCTCACCCTCATGGATGAGCCCGAGCAGGATGTGCTCGGTACCGATGTAGTTGTGGTTCAGCAGGCGCGCTTCTTCTTGCGCCAGAACGACGACCCGTCGGGCCCGGTCTGTGAACCGTTCGAACACGTGGCATCCGCCTCTCGTCTGTCGTTCGCCTGCACGTCCGGTGCAGCCGAACTCGTCCGACACTCTATCGGCCGGGGCTTTTTGGACCCGGACGGGTTGCTGTGACTCATCGACCCTTCGCGGCAGCCGCTGAAGCATGGGAACCGCCACCCTCCGCGGTCGAGATCGAAGCGGTACCAGGTCTTCAACGTCACCCATCCGCGGCGCGGATGTGGTGAGAGCAACGACACTTCCGGCTTGGTCTTTGTTCCCGATACCCCCTACCGTGGGCCACATGTCACCACTCGACGCGCTCGGTCTCGCACCGATGGCGCCCGACATGGAGCGCGTCGAGACCGCGCTACGGGGCTCCGTCCTGTCGTCGGACCCCTTTCTCTCCGACGTCGCCGGCCACCTGATCTCCGCCGGCGGCAAGCGCCTCCGACCCGCGCTGGCACTCTGCTCCGCGTACGCCGCGAAAGGTGTGGGCCCGGTGTCCGACGACGCGATCACGGGTGGCGTTTCCGTCGAGTTGGTGCACCTGGGTTCGCTCTACCACGACGACGTGATCGACGAAGCCGAGACTCGCCGGGGCGTTCCGTCCGTGAACGCGCGGTGGTCGAACATCGTGGCGATCCTCGCGGGCGACTACTTGTTGGCCCGGGCGTCGTCGCTGGCGGCGTCGCTCGGCGCCGACGTTGCCGCGCTGCTCGCGGCCACCATCGGTGAGTTGTGTCGCGGTCAGGTGTTGGAGTTGCAACACCTCTTCGATGCCGATCGCTCCGTCAACGCGTACACCTCCGCGATCGAGGGCAAGACCGCGGCGTTGTTCGCGACCGCGTGTCGAGTGGGCGGCATGGTCTCCGCGGTCGACGACCCCACGCTGGATGCACTCACCGATTTCGGGCATCACCTCGGGATGTGCTTCCAGATCGTCGACGACGTGCTCGACGTGACCGGCACCGACGAGTCGTTGGGCAAACCCGCGGGAAACGACATCCTCGAAGGTGTGTACACACTGCCGGTGATCCACGCGATGGGTTCGTCCGGTTCCGGTTCGTCTTCCGAAGAGCTGCGCGAGTTGTTGGGTCGCAAGATCGACCGTGAACAGCTGGAGACCGCGCGTGCATTGGTGACCGCGGGCGATGCGGTGGACCAGTCGATCGAGACCGCGCGCGGCCACGCGGCCGACGCGAGCGCGGTACTCGCGTCCACGTCTGCGTTGGACGCCGAGGTCGTCGACGGCCTCACGCGCTTGGTCGACACCCTCGTCACCCGCCAGTTCTGACGTCGCTCTTCCCAGCGCCGGCCGGGAGGGAATGCGGGGCCGGCGCGGTCGGTTCACTCCTCGCATGGCGCTGGAAGGAACGTACGAACCGAGTCCGTGGGCGTGGGTCGCCGATCAGGTGGCCCTCTACGAATCGTCGGGCGGCACCGAAGGAACGCTGCTGCAGGACAAACCGTGCGTGATCCTCTGGACCCGCGGTCGCAACAGTGGAACCGTGCGCAAGTCGGCACTCATGCGCGTGACCGACGATGCCGGACGGTACGCGGTCGTCGCCTCGATGGGCGGCGCGCCCAAGCATCCCGTGTGGTACCTCAACGTCGCCGCCGACCCGCACGTGTCGTTACAAGACGGCGCCGAGCTCCGCGACTACACCGCGCGTGAGGTCACCGGCGACGAGAAGGCCGAGTGGTGGACACGCGCGACCGCGGTTTGGCCCGCGTACGACGAGTACCAGGCCAAGACCGACCGTGCGATCCCGCTCGTGGTGTTGGAACCCGTCACCTGACCCTGCCGAACCTGCGGCCCCTCTCGCGGCGGTCCGGGAGCCAACAGGCCAGCGCGTAGCCCGCCACGACACACGCGACATCCACGGCTGGGCTCAGAGTGAGACCGAGGAAAGGTTGTCCGCGAGCCGTGAGGAGGTCGTCGAACCCGGTCAGGGCGAAGCCCGCGAGGCCACGCACGGCGATGAGGGTTCCCAGCGCACGCACCCAGGCGTGACCCCGCTGGCCGCCGCTCCATGCCGGGAGCCGTTCGATCCCGACCGTCGCGATCACCACGACCGCGAGCACCACGAGACAACCGACGAACCACGGCACCTTCAGCAACCACCAGTTCACGGAACCGGGCACCGGCAGCAGATCCAATGCGTAGAAGACGGCGCCCACCGTGGCGGCTGCGGTCAAATGCCAGAGGAAGATCGTCATGATCCCCGCGTTCGCTGCGACGGTCGCGGTCCACACCCGCGGCCGTTGCAGGAGCCGCC
>JANYLF010000040.1 GCA_025357995.1 Acidimicrobiia bacterium
ACCAGCCAGTTCGAGAACCATGTGCGGGCTGTCTTGGGGTGGCCACTCGGCGCGACCGACATGGTGGAACCCAGCGCGATGGTGAACCTGATCGGTGCGTCGGTGGATCCGGCTGCGGTCCTCGCGATCCCCGGGGTGCACCTCCATCAGTACGCGAAGGAGGTGCGGACCGGTCGCAAGGTCGGCCACGTCACCGTCACCGCGGCCGACGAATCCACGTTGAACGATCGGCTGGCAGCGCTGCGGCGCCTCGTCCCATCCGATGTGGACGCCTGACGAGTTCGTCACTTGGGGACGAATTGATCATTCATTAGTTCAGCGAACCCGGGCCATCTGCCGATATCTGCTGCGTCAGCCTCGTTGACCAGGAGGTGTCCACCGTGCCCAGCCGATCCGCGTTGGCGGCATCCATCACCGTCACCGCCACCTTGGTGAGTGGAATGGCAGCCGTCGCCGCCACCACCGGATTCCGTCCATTGGCCGCCGCGTCCGCCGACGCCGCACCAAGTCTGCAGGCCGCCACGAGCGCGCCCGCCGCCGGCCCCGGCGTGGCTCCTGCCGCGTCCTCGGTGGTTCCCGGAACCGCCGCGGGACCGAGCGCCCCGCCCTCGTCGTCGAGCGCGGCTGCCGCGTGGTTGGTGGCCCTTGCGCGGGGCTCCGGCGCACCGCCGACCACTGGCGCAGGATCGTCCGCACCACCGTCAGTTGCCGATCCGACGACGCCGACCACATCGCCGAAACCTGTCGCACCACCGACCACGAAACCGCCCACACCCACCACGACGAGTCCCGCGCCGTTCAACTGTGCCGGGAGCGACAACGGCCTCAGCGAGGCCGCGAAGCAGGCACGCGAGGCGTATTGCCACGGTCAGGGCTTCAATGACTAAGCGCTCCCGACCGGCGGCCGCGAGCCGAGTGCTCGCGACCGGACTCAGCACGACCGCGACCTTCGCCATCGTGGCGCTGCTCGCATCGGGCGCGCCCGCGAGCACTGCCGTCGCGGGTGGTCCGCAACTCGCGGCCGCGACGAATCCGTCGGGATCCGTCACCCCGACCGGAGCCGCGGCGATCGCCGCTCCACCCGGCGCGACGCCGGCCGCGGGCGCGGCTCCAAACCCACTCGGCGCGGCCGCACCCACCGGCGCGGCCACCGCCTTCCCCACATCGGGTGCCCGACCGGCCGGCTCACCGTCGACGGGAAGCGCGCCCGGGACCGGGGCATCTGCACCCATCACCAACTCCCCGGTCACCTCCGGACCGGCGTCACCTCCTCCGACATCGGCGCCGGTCGCGTCGCCACCACCGACGACACCACCGGCCACATCGCCTCCGCCGCCTCCTAACACTGGTGGAAGCAAGCCGGCATGAACCTCGATCCGAAGACCTGGTGGTACGTGACGCGGGCGGGTGGATACGTCTCGTGGGCGCTGCTCGCGATCGCGGTCCTCTGGGGTCTCTTCATCACCAACCGAACACTCACGAAGAGCGCGGCACCCGCCTGGGTGTTGGACTTACATCGCCACCTGGGCGGACTGGCGGTGGTGTTCGTCGCGATCCACGTGGGTGCGCTGCCGCTCGACGGGTACACGCATTGGAGCTGGGGCGATCTCTTCGTGCCGATGGCGACCACGTGGCATCCCGTGGCGATCGCGTTCGGCATCGTGGCGATGTACCTCCTGATCGCGATCGAGGTCACATCGCTACTGGGCCGTCGATTCCCGAAGAAGTGGTGGCGACGAGTGCACATGTTGTCGTTCCCGCTCTACGTGATCGCGTCGATCCACCTCTTTGCCGCGGGGACCGACAGTGCCAACGTGGTGGCGCGCTGGATGGTGGTGACCACCTCGACGCTCATCGTCTTCCTCACGGTGGTACGTGGACTCGCCGCGGCCAAGCCACGCGAGAAGGGCGCGAACCCGCGAATTGCGGCGGCACGTGCCGCGGCTGCAACCATTCCCTCCGCCACCGCGACGGTCGCAGAACCCGTCCTGGCCGCGCTGGCACCGGTCGCGATCGCCGACGCGTCCGATGATCTCTTGCCGGTCACGGCTTCGGCCGAGGTCACGCACCCCACCCCGATTCCGCGGTCGATGACTCCGATACCCATCGACGCCCGAGTGGCACGGATCCGCCGCCAGAGCGCCGATGCCGCAGCCCGCGCCCGACGGCATGCGCCCGCCACCGCGACGTCGACCGGCGACGCGCGTTCGGCGGCGCGCTGAGCTACGCGATCGCACCGGTCCCGCGGCGGTCGGCAATCTCGTCCGGTGAGAAGCCCCAGTCGGTCAGCACCTCGTCGGTATGTTGTCCCGGCCACGCCGGGCCGCGTTGGATCGCTCCCGGCGTACGGCTGAAGCGCGGTGCCGGTGCCGGTTGGAGAAGACCATCGGACTCCACAATCGTGGCGCGCGCCTTGAGATGGGGATGCGCGGCCGCTTCGTCCATCGTGAGCACCGGCGCGAAGCACACGTCGGTCATCTCAAGTACCTCGCACCACTCGTCGCGCGTCTTCGTGAGGAACAACGCGGTGAATCGCTCACGGAGGTCGGGCCACGTCGTTTGGTTCATCTGCCCGGCGAGTTCCACGTCGTCGGTCAAACCCAGACGCGCGATCAACTCGGCGTAGAACTGTGGCTCCAGCGAACCGAGCGAGATGAACTTCGCGTCGGACGTCTCGTACGTGTCGTAGAAGGGCGCGCCCGTGTCGAGCACGTTCGTGCCGAACGGTCCCCAGATTCCGAGCGAGCGGAAACCCCACATCATCGCCATCAACACCGCGGCGCCGTCGACCATCGCCGCGTCGATCACCTGTCCCTTGCCACTCCGACCCGACTCGACGAGCGCGCACGCCACCCCGAACGCCATCAACATTCCGCCGCCGCCGAAATCGCCGACGACGTTGATCGGCGGCGTCGGCTTCCCACCGGCGCGACCGAAGTGTGCGAGCGCGCCCGCGAGCGCGATGTAGTTGATGTCGTGCCCGGCCGCCTGGGCGTACGGGCCGTCCTGACCCCAGCCGGTCATCCGCCCGTACACGTGAGCCGGATTGCGCGCGTGGCACGCGTCGGGACCGATGCCGAGCCGATCGGCGACGCCGGGCCGGAAACCCTCGATCAGCACATCCGCATGCTCGACGAGGCGCAACACGGTCTCGACGCCGGCCGGGTTCTTGAGATCGACACCGATGGATCGCCGACCACGGTTCAGGATCTCGAGGTTCTGGCGATCGAAGTTCGCGGTCACAGCCTGCGCGCGGTCGACCCGCACGACGTCGGCCCCCATGTCGGCGAGCATCATCGCCGCGAACGGGCCGGGCCCGATCCCGGCGATCTCGACGACCTTGACTCCCGACAACGGTCCCGACACGGTGCGCTCCTTCGACGTTCCCAGAATGTGAAACATGGCACCGGTCACGACGATGCGCGTCAGCGGTGACCACGATGCGGCGTCGGACGTTACCTCTTGACCGTCAGGACATCGTTCCGGTGTTTGGGAGGTGGTCGGGCCGCAGAGACATCGTTCCGGTTCATCGGAGTGTGCGGGAGAGGTTGAAGTCGCCGTCGTGGATGATCTCGCCGTCCAGTGGTCGAGGATGTCGCGCCGACCCCGGACCTCGAGCGCGTCGCTCGCCGGACCGAGCCGGCGGTACAGCAGACGGGCGAGGTCACTCGCCGGACCGACGACCACGACGTCGGCGTCATCGTCGGGATCGGCGAAGATGAAGCCCTCCGGGGTGAGCAGGATGGTGCCGATACCGTCGAAGTCGGTCGCCCGCAACGCGATCGTCTCACCGTGGCCGCGCAACTCCGCACCGCCCGGCAGGAACTGCGCTACGTGCGGGAGGAACTCGATCAGCTCGCGGACCGAGTCGTCGGCAACCGCCGGTTCCAACTCGGTTGGCACACCCATCGCCTGCGCGAGGTCGATCCGATGCATAGCGGTCTCGTGGAGTTGTCGGCGCGACCAGAAGCTCACTCCCTGCGCCGGGTCCCATGCCCACATCGCGTCGGCCGCTCCGGCCGCACGCAATTCCGCGACCAGTTCGGACCCGCCGGCACCCAGCCACCGGCCGAGATCGTCCGGCCCGGTCGGCCGGTCGAAGGCCATCTCCTCACGCGGGAGTCGCGCCGGGGCGCGCTGGCGCACCATATCGGTCACCCACCGGTGGATCACGCCGAGATGCTCGATCAGTTGGGTGACGGTCCAGTCGGGACAAGCCGGCACGACGGCGTCCGGGTCGGCGGTCGCCAGGAGCGCGACGAAGCGGTGCATCTCCCGCTCGAGCGCGTCGACTCGTGCCTGATGTTCCATCCGGGCCGTCAGAACGCCAGCTGCAGGCCGGGGCGGGGCCAGGGCAGCGAGACGAGCTTGCCCGTGGCCGACATCGTCACGAACGCGGTCGTGAGATCGGGACCACCAAAGCACACGTTGGTGACGAGCGGGTCGGGCAGGGCGACGTGCGCGACGCCCGCGCCCGAGCCGTCGGCATCCGGTGCGATCACGGTGAGCCCGCCGTTGACGATCGTGCCCACCACCACATATCCCCCACTGTCGACCGCGAGCGAGTCGAGCAACTGCATCCCCGGCAACCCTGCGAGCAGGGTGCCGCCGTGGCCAATGGGATTCGGTCGGCCAACCACGCCCGGTCCCTCCACCGGCCACCAGTAGACGCGACCAGTGTGGGTCTCCGCGACGTAGAGGCGGTCACCATTCGGCGAGAGTCCGATCCCGTTCGGCGATTCCAGTGGATGGATGACCTCGCGAATCGATGAACCGTCGGGCGACGCGTAGTACACACCGCCTTCGTCCCGATCGCGTTCGCGGATCTTGCCGTGGTCGGTGAACCACATTCCACCGTCGGCATCGAAGACCAGGTCGTTCGGACCCTTCAGCGGATGACCGTCGCACTCGGTGTAGAGCACGGTCACCTCACCGGTCGCGAGGTCGACGCGTTCGATCCGGCCACCGGAGTAGTCGTCGGGCTGGATCAGGTCCGTGATCGTCATTCCGAACACTTCCGTAAACGACCACCCGCCGCTGTTGCAGACGTAGCCGGCACCGTCGGGTCCGATCGCCAAGCCGTTGGGGCTCCCACCCGGTGTGGCGATCGTCTCGATCCGACCGTCCGCATGGACGCGATCCACCGACCGCCGCTTCAGCTCCACGCAGAGCACGGTGCCGTCCGGCATCCATACAGGCCCCTCGGGAAAGTCGAGTCCGGTCGCGATTTCCGTGATCTCCATACGTCTTCTCCGCTCTCGGCCCTTCGGTCCGGGCCGCTCGGGCCCCGCTCGGCGCGATCGCCGGACCGGGGTGGTAGTGGCGCCTCGCTCACGCATCAGAGCGCACAGGTGCGCATCGAGGCAAGAATGCGCGGGTGAAGATTCGACTGGACCCAGAAGACGAGTACATGCACGCGCTGGAAGACGCGACCAACTTCAACGAGAGCATGTACTTCAACGTGTACGACCCCGCCGAGAAGATCGGCGGTTTCCTCCGGCTCGGCAACCGCGCCAACGAGGGCTACGCGGAGATGACGACGTGCCTCTACCTGCCGGACGGTCGCGTCGGCTTCATGTATGGCCGCCCGGAGATCGCGAACAACGACGCGTTCGACGCGGGCGGCATGAACTTCGACGTGGTGACGCCCTTCGAGGCGTTACGTACCACGTACACCGGCAAGGTCGTGCTGCTCGACGAGCCGCTCCAGATGGCGAACCCCCGCAAGGCGTTCACCGAGAACCCGTGGATCGATTGCTCCGTCGAGCTCGACTATCGCGGCATCGCGCCTATGTACGGCGGCGAGCCGGTGAACGACGACGGCTCGGCACTCACGGAGGACTACTCGGGCGGGTTCGCGCGCGGCCACTACGAACAGCACGTAGGTGGGCGCGGCGTGATTCGCGTCGGCGACGAGGATTGGCCCGTCGACGGCTTCGGGCTCCGCGACCACTCGTGGGGTCCTCGGTTCTGGCAGGCGCCGTGGTGGTACCGGTGGCTCACGATCAACTTCGACGACCACAGCGGGTTCGTGGTATCGATCGTCGCGTCACGCGACGGGAAGCAGCGCATCGGTGGTGTCGCATTGCAAGACGGCGAGTACCGCCACATCGACCGCGCCACCATCGAGACCGATTGGGTCGGCGACGACCTCTACCACCAAGAAATGCGCATCACCGCCGGCGCGGGCGATCGTGAGTACGAGATCACCGGCAGCGTGTTGAACCTGATTCCGTTGAGAAATCGCCGCACCACCCCGGAGGGCGAACAACTCGTCACCCGAATCTCGGAAGGCATGACCGAGTGGCACTGGGACGGCCACACGGGATACGGCCTCTCCGAATACCTCGACCAAATCGTCGACGGCAAGCCCGTCGGCTGGGAGGGTTAGCGGTTTCTAAAGGTGCCGTCGAGCGCGTTCGGGTCGTCGGCGTCGAGTTGCCAGAGCGCCAGCGCGGCTTCGGCGGGGTCGTCGGCCGCAGCGCGTTCGGGCATGCCCGCAAAGCCCAGCAGCTGACGCGCGCGCTGCGGCAACGTTGCCGCCAGCTCCGCGCCGACGCCGACCGGGACCGCTTCTTCCGGCGTGAGCCAACCGACGAGGTACGACAAGTACAGCGCCTTGCGCCACCGATCCGCGGTCTGGTTCGCGCCACCACCGTGGAGCAGGCTCCCGATGTAGACCAACGCGTCACCCGGCTCGAGCTCCACCGGCACTGCGAGTGATTCGTCGATCGGCCGGTCGAGCGGCCAGAGGTGACTCCGCGGAATGACGCGAGTCGCGCCCACCTCCGCGTCGTAGTCGCCGAGCGCGACCAACACGGAGATCTGGAGCGGGATACGAAGCTTCGCCGCGAGGTTCCAGTTCAGGTCGTCACGGTGCAGAGCCTGTTGTGGGTTGCCCGGCCCGATGAAGATCGTCTCGGATTGACTCATCCAGTAGTCGCCGCAGTATGGCAACAACACGCGATCCGCGAGGTCGAGCAGCGTGGGATGCAACAAGTACTCGTCCACCATCGTGCGGCTCTTCGCCGGGATGCCCTGCACGCGGATCGTGTTCGTGCCGTAGAACGAGTCGTCGAAGCCCTCGCGGAATCCCGGCTGTCGCGCCGCCACGGAGGGCGCGAGCTCGGCGTCGATCCGTGCGACAGTCGACTGGTCGAGGAGGCCACGAATCACGAGACCGCCGTCGCGATCAATCGTTTCGAGGAGGAGGTCGGAGTCGGTGTCCGGGCCCAGACGCATCAGCCCGTCGGTAGGGCGGACGATGCGGCGGGACCACGCGGCGCCGAGGAAGGCAGAGGCGCGGGTCAGCAAGGGGGTCAAGTCTTCCAGCTCGGGCAGGTCAGTACAGGTATCGACCAGTGTGGCCTGTGTCCTGAGGCGTTTACGGACGCGGCATCACACTTTCACAGCCCGTCCACAGGACATCGCGGTGAGGATCGCCGGGCCTTTCATACGGAATCGGTCGACGTTTTCCAGGGTCAGACCGGCAGCGACGGCAAGTTCGGCCGGATCCCGCGTGAGGTGACAGCCGCCCCCAATCCGCCGTTGGATCGGCTCGAACCGGCGCTGGCGAGCCGCGACCTCGGGCTCTTCGCTGCGACCGTGCTCCACAAAGTGTAAGGCCGCGCCCGGCCGGAGTACCCGCACGATTTCGTGCATCGCCGCGTCGATATTCGGGATCGTGCACAACGTGAACGTCGAGAGCACCGCGTCGGCGCTCTCGTCCTCGATGGGCAGCGACGCGCCATCGAGGCCGACGAACTCGATCGGCGGGTGCGAACGAGTCTCCATGCGCCGCCGAGCCATCTGCTGCGCCCGCGACGACGGCTCGACCGCGAGTACGCGTTCGACCTCGGCCGGATACAGGCCGATGTTGGGGCCCGAGCCGAACCCGATCTCCACCACGTTCCCATGCAGGCCCTCGAGGGCCGGGCGCCGCACCGGGATCATCGCCTTGCCGCCGCAGGTCAGGTTCACCACGTGCGGAAGCACATGTTCCGTGTACCAGCTCACGACACGAGGGAACCTTCCGCGGCGCGCAGACGCGCGCTCAGCGCGCCGAGCAACTTCACCGCGAGAGATGGGTACTGCTTCAAGAGCGCGCGAAAGTTGAACTCGGCAATCGACCACGCCTCGATGGAATCTGTCGCGATCACCGACGCCGAGCGAGGCTGGCCGTCGAGCACCGAGAGCTCACCAAAATACGAACCGGGTCCGAGCGTGACGCGCGTGCGTCCACTGGTTTGCACCTTCGCCGTACCCGACTGGAGGACGAAGAAACGACCACCGAGACTGCCCTCCTCCACGATGACGGCGCCGGCGCGGAACTGCACCGGTTTGGCCACTGCCGCAATGCGCGAGAGCTCGCGGCGCGACAGCTCCGCAAACAATGGGACTTGGGCGAGCAGGTCGGTGTCGCATCGGTCGGCCACGGGAGACTCCTGAGTGGTACAGCGCCGGACGGTCCGAGGCTACCGGCGAGCCTCGACGGGCGCGGCGTGTCTAGGTTGGGTCGATGGCTTCCCTGGATGTCCACCGTCTCGCGGCCGCGTGCAGCCGTCACCTGGGTGGGCCGTACGAGATCGACGAACTGAGGCGGTTGTCCGGCGGCGCATCGCGCGAGACCTGGGCGTTCCGAGCGCAACGCCCCGACGGCAGCGCCGCCGATCTCGTGTTCCGGCGGGACCCCGGAACCACGATCGGTCAGACCGACCGCGCCACGGAGTACCTCTTGCTCCAAGCCGCAGCCGCCGGTGGAGTCGCGGTCCCCGCTGTCCGCTTCCTCGTGGAGGACGAAGACGGCCTCGGTTCCGGTTTCGTCATGGACCGCGTCGACGGCGAGACGATCCCGCGCAAGATCCTGCGCGATCACGAGTACGCAACCGCGCGCCCGCAGCTCGTCGGTCAGTGCGCACACGCCGCGGCGGCGATTCACGCCCTCCCCGTCGACGCGCTCCCACGACTCGCCCATCAGGACGCGACCACGTTGATCGAACAGTTCCGCGGGATCATCGACATGCTCGGCGAACCGCATCCGGCGTTCGAACTCGGGCTGCGGTGGCTCAGCGAACGCGCCACCGAACTGCCGCGGTCCGAGCCCGCGCTCGTGCACGGCGACTTCCGCAATGGCAACTTCATCGTTGGGCCCGACGGGTTGCGCGCCGTACTCGATTGGGAGCTCGCGCACCTCGGAGACCCGATCGAAGACCTCGGCTGGTTCTGCGTGAAGTCCTGGCGTTTCGGCCAAGTGCAAAACGAGGCCGGCGGATTCGGCTCTGCCGCGGCGCTGCTCGCGGCGTACGAGTCGGCCTCCGGTCGCGCCGTGGCGGAGGAGCATCTGCACTTTTGGGAGGTGTTCGGCACCCTGAAATGGGGCGTCATCTGCGAGATGCAGGCGTCGTCGCACCTTCAGGGCCTCGTCCGCTCGGTGGAGTTGGCCGCGCTCGGGCGCCGCATCGCCGAGATGGAGTGGGACCTCCTCGATCTGCTCGACCCCGACGGCTTCGAACCGCCGTCACGCGCGGTCGTCGAGCCGACCGCCGCGGCGTCGATGCACGACCGACCGACCGCGACCGAACTCGTCGAGTCGGTGCGCGAGTACCTCGAACGCGACGTCATGACCGGCGACGGTCGCGTCGCGTTCCATGCCCGAGTGGCGGCACGCGTGCTCGCGATGGTCGAGCGCGAACTCGCGCTCGGACCGCAGCAGTACGCAGCCGAGCATCAACGTCTGCTCTCCCTCCTCGGAACCGACGCGCCGGTGCGCGACCAGACCGTCAAACTCGCCCGCGGCATCCGCGCCGGGGAGCTCGACGACCGCCGCACCGACGTGTTCGCGACCGTCCGCGCCGCAGTGCAGGCAAAGCTCGCGGTCAGCAATCCCGACTATGCAGTTCCCGCCCGCTGACCAAGGAGAGTCCGTGCGCATCGCCACCTGGAACGTCAACTCGCTGAAGGCGCGCTTGGAACGCGTCGAGGAGTGGCTCGAGTACGCGCGCCCGGATGTGCTCTGCCTCCAGGAGACCAAGCTCGCCGACAAGAACTTCCCCGCGCTTGCCTTCTCGGCCCTCGGTTACGAGAGCGTGCACTTCGGCTACAACCAGTGGAACGGCGTCGCGATCCTGTCGAAGGTCGGGATCGAAGATCCTGCGAATGGATTCGGTAAGGACGTCGAGGACCCCTACGCCGAGGACGCTCGGATGCTCGCGGCCACCTGCGGTGGAATCCGAGTCGTCAGCGTGTACGTCCCGAACGGGCGGGAGGTACCGAGCGAGTTCTACGACCGCAAGCTGGCATGGTTCGACCGGCTCGCGGAATGGTTGGAGGCCCATCACGGTGCGAAGGACCCGGTAGTGGTCACGGGCGACTTCAACGTCGCGCCCGAGGACCGCGACGTGTGGTCGACCGCGGCGTTCGTCGGGTCCACCCATGTGACCGAACCGGAGCGGGCGGCGATCAAGCGCCTGGAGCACTGGGGACTCGTCGACACCTTCCGGCGCATGTACGACGGTGAGAACCTCTACAGCTATTGGGACTATCGCGGCGGCGATTTCCATCAGGGCCGGGGCATGCGCATCGACCTCGTGCTGGCAACCGAACCGGTCGCAGAACGGGTCACGTGGGCCATCGTCGACCGCAACGCCCGCAAAGGCAAGCAACCCAGCGATCACGCGCCCGTCGTCGTCGATCTCCGGGACTGAGGTCGACCGATAGCGGAGCAGGGTGCTTGACGCCACCACCGCCCGGGACGAGACTCGCCGGATCGGAATGTCGATTCGGAGGCTCAGTTGACCGCAGCAACGCCAACTTCATCGGATTCCGCGCCGTTACGCTCGTCGTCGACGCGCACCATCCTCATCGTGGTGGTGGCTGTCATCGTGCTGGCCGGTGCGGCGTTCGTGGTCTACAAGCTCACCCACAAGCGCGACACCGGTCAGCCACCTGCCGTGATCGCGACGAGCATCCAAAAAGCCGTCGTGGCGGGTGACCAGGCCACAATCGACAAGTTCACGACGACGCAGGGCCGGGCAGAACTCGCTGCGGTCAAGGGCAAGCTCGCTGGTTTCACGTTCGGGTCGTGCGCGTTCATCCCCAGCAATGTCAAGACGCAGCTGTGCGTCATGACCCGCCCCGGCGGTCAGCTCAGCCTCTACGTCACCAACACAAACGGCAAGTACCTGTTGAACTCGGCACGGGTCGGCCCGGCCGGACTCCCCCCGACCCCGCCGCCTAGCACCTAATACCCGCTCTTGTTCACTGCGTTCACGGGCCGCTCCGGCCACGGGCGAGTGGAAACCGGATCGGCGGGGATCGCCTGTCCGCTCGCCCTCTGAGACGGAGAGCAGGTCAGCCGCGGGCCTTCAGTGCCTCGATCAGCTTCGGGACCACCTTGTGCACGTCGCCCACGATGCCGAGGTCGGCGACCGAGAAAATCGGTGCCTCGGCGTCCTTGTTGATGGCAAGGATGTTGTCCGAGCCCTTCATGCCCACCATGTGCTGGGTGGCACCACTGATACCGAGCGCGACGTAGAGCTTCGGCTTCACGGTCTTCCCGGTCTGGCCGACCTGCTTCGAGTACGGCACCCACCCGGCGTCGACAATCGCGCGTGACGCACCCGACGCCCCGCCGAGCAACTTCGCGAGCTCGTCCACCAGCGGGCCGTAGTTCTCGGCCGCACCGATGCCACGGCCGCCCGAAACGACGATGGTCGCCTCTTCGAGTTTCGGTCCCTCGCGCTCTTCGACGTGGGTCTCGAGCACCTTGGCCTCCGCGCCCCGTCCCGCGTCGGGTGTCCCGACGCTCACGACTTCCGCGGCCGCCGCTCCACCCGGCTCCGCGACGAACGACTTCGGTCGGATGGCCGCGAGGCACGGCTTCTCGCCGCCGAACTTGGTGTCGACCAACGTGTTGCCACCGAAGATCGCGGTGCCAACGGTGACCGTGTCGCCGTCGACCGCGAGCGTCATGCCATTCGTGAGCACCGTGCGGTCGAGTTTGACCGACAGGCGCGCAATCGCGTCACGGCCGTCGTAGGTCTGGGCGAACAGGATGAGGTCGGGCGCTTCGGCCTCGACCAGGCTCGCGATCGCCGCCGCCCCCATGACCCCGGCGAGACTCTCGCCCGCGTCCACCGCGAACACTTTGGCCACACCGTACGCGCCGAGCTCAGGTGCGACCGCGGCCGCGTTGGTACCCACGTACACGGCTTCGACAGTGCCGAGCTCACGAGCCTTGGTGACGAGCTCGAGCGTGGCGGTGGTGGGCGCGTCGCCCTCTGCTTCTGCGTAAACCCAAATCTTCATGATGTCTGCTCCGTCCCTCAGATGACCTTGAGACCGTCGAGGAACTCGACAACCTTCTCGAACCCGGTGCCGTCGTCTTCGATCTTCTCGCCCGCTTCGCGTGCCGGCGCGGCCGCGACAGTCGTGATCGTCTGGTTCGGCGCGATTGCCTCGTCGCTCAAACCGAGATCGTGCGCGGTCACCTCGTCGACCGGCTTGGACTTGGCGGCCATGATCCCCTTGAATGACGGGTAGCGAGGCTCGACCACACCCGCGGTCACACTCACGACCGCGGGAAGGTTCGCCGCGACGACGTCGTAGCCGGCCTCGGTCTGACGCTGGATCTTCGCGACGCCACCGTCGATGTCCACCTGCTTGGCGAACGTGAGCGATGGCCACCCGAGGAGCTCGGCGACCTGCGCGGGAATTGTGCCGGTGTAGCCGTCGGTCGACTCGGTCGCGGTGAGGACAAGGTCGATGCCGCCCGCGCGCTCGACGCATTTGGCGAGCACCTTCGCGGTGGTGAGCGCGTCCGCACCGGCGAGCGCGCCATCCGAAACGAGGATCGCCTTGGCCGCACCCATCGCCAGCGCGGTGCGCAGACCCGATACCTCACTGTTGGGAGCCATCGAGATCAATGTGACCTCGCCGCCGCCGGCCTTGTCCACCAGCTGGAGCGCCATCTCGACGCCATAGCTGTCGGACTCGTCGAGGATCAGCTTGCCCTCACGCTTGAGCGTGTGGTCGCTTTCGAGCTCGCCCGGCACTGCCGGGTCGGGGATCTGCTTCACGCAGACGACGACGTTCATTCAGGTCGCTCCCAGTCACGTATTCGGGGCGCGCCGGGTGATCGGCGGCTCCTCGGAATGCGGGCGAGATTCTGCCCGCCTTCCCCCGCCGATGTCGAAGCGGAGCCAGGATCCCCGAATACCCTGCGACCGTGACTGGAACGGACGCTGATCTGCTCGTCATCGGCGCGGGTCCGGCCGGGTGCGCGGCCGCGATCAACGCGACGCGTGCCGGTCGATCGGTGGTCGTGGTCGATCGGTCGGTATTCCCACGGGACAAGACCTGTGGCGATGGGCTCACCACGGGCGCCCTGCGCCAGCTCGACCGGCTCGGCATCGGACTCGGAGACCTGAGCGCCTCGGCGCAGGTCTCGGAGGTGGCGATCCTCGGGCCGACGGGTCGTCACATCGAGCTCCCGCTGCCGTCCGATGCCGAGCCGGTCGAGCTGGCGCAGGGCGCCCGTGGTGAGCCCATCGCCACAGGTCTTGTCCCGTGGGAATACCGACCGATCGACCACGACCACCGATCGACCGG
>JANYLF010000253.1 GCA_025357995.1 Acidimicrobiia bacterium
CGCGGCGTGGCCGTCGCGTTCCAACTGCTCGTGTATCCGGTCACCGACTACGAGTTCACTTCGGCGTCGATGGAGGAGAACGCGGTCGGCTACTACCTCACGCGCGACATGATGCGATGGTTCTACGAGCGCTATTTGGTCGATGGGGCGGAGGGAACCGACCCGCGAGTCTCACCGCTTCGGGCCGCGGATCTCACCGGACTGGCACCGGGGTTCGTGATCACCGCGCAGTACGACCCGTTGCGCGATCAGGGACGCGCGTACGCGGCGGCCATGCGCGCCGCGGGGAATCAGGTCACCTCGACAACGTACGATGGAATGTTCCATGGGTTCTTCACGATGAGTGCGTTGCTCGACACTGCAAAGATCGCGTTCGCGGACGCCGTTGCCGCGTTGCGAACCGGATTGGCGGTCGACTGATGGCGGTCATCGACCTCGCGGGATTTGTCGCCGACCTCAAGGACCATGCCGTCGAACACGGCTTCCACGTGCACGACGAGCGCCATTTCGTCGAGAGCTACTCGTTGCGCCAGAACTGGGAGGTGGACCTCCACCCCGAGGAGGGCTGCGACGGTCCCGTCGATCTCTACCTGTCACTCGAGATCGACCCTCGCGTGTTGTTGGGGTTCGAGGATGCGGTCATCGAGGGCGACGGGCTCACCGACCCGCCCGATGAGTTTCATCTCCCGCTGTCGTTCACGTGGGCGCTCCCGCCGCTCCCGCACGCGCCCGATCTCCTGGTGCTCGCTACCGACTTGGCCGCAGTCGGAGGACGGGATCTTCCGCTCGAGGTCTCCGCGATCGACTCCTACCCTTCGGTCACCGACGCGCCCGAAACCAGTTTGCGGGTGGTGGGCCATCAACGCGTGTCGCTGTTGCGCATCCGTGACGGCGAGGAGGTGCCGTGTGAGACGCTCGACCGTTGTCTCGTAGTGAGTCGGTATCTCCTGGAACGAGCACCCGACTGGTTGGGCTGAACCCGTCGGCCCCCGTCGGATCTGGCAGGATGATCCGGTGCCAATGCGATCCGACTGCCGTCATTACGAGTCCCGGAGCTACGCCAATGGCGAGACGGTCCGGAAGTGTCAACTCGACCTCGCGCCCGAGGCGCCGTGGAAATGCCCGGAGGATTGTCCGAGCTTTCACCGACGGATCTTCGACGCCGGTTGGCAGTACGGCAGCCTTGGTGCCGCAGCCGGGCGGGCCCAGGAATCCGAACCCGAAGGCGAGGATGTTGCGGCGCTACTCGATGCGGCGGAGGACATCGTGAATGCCGCCGCGCCCGACATCCTCGCCGAGTTCGACAAGAAGAACACCAAGGGCCGCTTCCGCCGCAAACCCACCGCCCCCAAGAAAAAAGGCAAACGCAAGAAATAGGGGAACGCCCAGACTCGGATCCGGACTCGACCCGCTCCCGAACGCAGCGAGGAACGAGCGGAGTGAGCTGCTCGGGAGGCGTCCCAGGACACTCAACTTCGAAGGCTGCACAGACCTCGCGGTGAAGCCGTACGAGCCATAGAGGCGGCAAAACCGGACGAGCAATCAGTACGTGCGAGCGGAGGGAGTTGAACCCTCACCCCCGAAGGGACCGGGTCCTAAACCCGGCGCGTCTGCCGTTCCGCCACGCTCGCGTGCCCCTCAGTGTCGCACGTTATCGGTCGCGAAGCGGGTGTAGTTCAAGCTCAGCATGTCGTCGAGTGGGACCGGAGCGGAGAAGAGGTAGCCCTGGCCATACGTGCAGCCCAGTTCGCGCAGGATTTCGAGCTGGCGGGGCGTCTCGATGCCCTCGGCGATCACTTCGAGCCCCAGCCCGTGGGCTAGCCCGACGATGCCGGCCACGATCGTGAGGTTGGCGCCGTCGCTGCCAAGTTCGGACGTAAACGATCGGTCGATCTTCACGATGTCGACCGGGAGTCTTCGGAGGTAGCTGAGCGACGAGTATCCGGTTCCGAAGTCGTCGATGGCGAGTCGGATGCCGATGTCTCGCAGCGCGTTGAGGGTCGCGATCGCGGTATCGACTTCGTCGAGGACGGCACTCTCGGTGATTTCGATGCAGAGTCGGTGCGGCTCGACTCCGTGGTCCGTCAACGTCGACTGCACGCGTTCCACGAGGTCGGGTTGCGCGAGCTCGCGGGGTGAGAGGTTGATCGCCAAGCTCGGCAGCGTGGCTTCGTCCACGTCGCGCATCGCGCCGACGGCCAGCTCCAGCACCTCATGGCCCAACGCGACGACCAGACCGGAGACTTCCGCGGCGACGAGGAACTCGTCTGGTGGGAGCAAGCCGCGCACCGGATGTTGCCAACGGACGAGCCCCTCGGCGCCGACGAGCTCTCCCGTCTCGATTTTCACCAGCGGTTGGTAGCGAAGGAACAACTCGTGGCGCTCCAACGCGCGGTGGAGGTCGGTTTCCACTTCGAGCGCGGCCGCGGTGGCGGCGCGCAGCGCGTCGTCGAACATTTCGTAACGGTTCCGGCCCCGCTCTTTGGCGCGGTACGCCGCGGCGTCGGCATTGCGGAGCACGTCGGCCGCGGTGCCGTCCTCGCGGTCGGCGATCGCGATGCCGATGCTTGCGCTGACGAACACACTTCGACCTTGGATCGTGAACGGATTGCACAGGAGGTTCGCGACGCGACCCGCGATCAGCTCCGCCTCTTCGACGCTCGCGAGGTCGGAGCAGACGATCACGAACTCGTCGCCGCCGGTACGCGCGGCGAGGTCGGAGTTCCGCATGACGCTCCGCAGGCGTCGACTGAAATGGACCAGGAGTTCATCGCCGGCGGCATGGCCGAGCGCGTCGTTCACGAGCTTGAAGCGATCGAGGTCGACGAAGAGCGCAGCCGTAATGGCGCCGCTGCGCTGACTCCGAGCGACCGTGGTCTCGAGGTGACGCAGGAGGAGGGTTCGGTTCGGGAGTCCGGTGAGGGGATCGTGGACGGCGTCGTGGGCCAAGCGATCTTCGAGGCGTTTGCGTTCGGTGAGGTCGAACATGGCGCCGTCGATCCACTGGGGTTCGCCGGTCGCGTCGAGGCTGACTTGGCCGCGTTCCTCGACCCACCGCAGACTGCCGTCGCGGTGTCGGAATTGATACTCGACGCTGTAGGGGAGCCCGCCTTCGACGCCGGCGGCGATGGTTCGATCGACGCGGAGTCGCTGATCGACGACGATGAGGTCGTAGAAGTCCAGCTCACGGTCGAGGAACGTCGCGGGCAGATAACCCGTGAGCTCCTCCACCGCATCGCTGATGAAGATCTCTCGGTATGGCGCCACCGCCTCGCAGCGGAAGACCGTGCCCGGAATATTGGCGATGAGGTGATCCAGACGGGTTTCACTCGCCCGGGTCTCGTTGATCGCCTCGACGCGCTCCGTGATGTCGAAGATGAATCCTTCGAGGTGATCTTCGCCGGTGGATTCGTCGGCGATCACTCGACCGTGTTCGGACAACCACCGAATGGATCCATCACGGTGGCGTACGGCGTATTCGGCGACGTACTCCGGAGCACCGGCGCGGGCCATCGCGATCGCGGCGTCGCTTGCGACTCGATGTTCGGGAAGGATGAGCGAATCGAAATTGGCGGAACCGTCGAGGTACTCGGCGGCGGAGTAGCCGGTGAGGGCTTCGATGGACTCGCTGACGAACTCGTCCGTGAACGGTGGTGTGGCCATGCAGCGAAATACCGCGCCGGGAAGGTTCATGATCAGGGTGCGGAGCCGTTCTTCGCTTTCGAGGAGCTGTGCCTCGACGAGCGTGCGATCGCTCACGTCGCGCACGTTCATGATGACGCCATTGATCGCGGGTTCGTCGAACCGACTCGATGCGACCAGCTCGATGGGAACCCAATGGCCATCGGCGTGGCGGATCCGCATCGCGTTGATGGCCTGATAGCTCGGGTCCATCACCGCCTTGATCATCTCGGTCGCCGCGAAGTCGAGATCCTCCGGATGGACGAGATCGAGCGCGTTGGTACCGACGAGATCCTCCGGTTCGTACCCGAACAGGTTCTCGCCGATCGGCGTGTGGGTGATCCGTGCCTCGGCATCGATCACGATGAGCGCGTCACTCGAGTGCTCCACCATGGCACGGAAGCGCGCCTCGGCTCCCCGCGAGCGCTCGCTCGTGTCACGACGCGCGAGGGCAGATCCGATGATGTCGGTGACCACGCGGAGAACGCGGGGATCGTTGGCGTCCCATCGATGGCGCGCATCGGCGGCGTCGAGGGCGAGGAAACCGACCGGCACACCTTCGCGGACCAAAGGCACCGCGAGGAACGATTGCAGGCCCTCAGCATGCAAGAGACTGCGCTCGAGCTCTGACTCGGGGCTCTGATGATCGCGATCTTCGATCACGACCCGTTGTTCCAGGATCTGATCACGCCAGGGGCCGTACACCTCGGCGGGGATGTCCACGCCGCGCTCGAGCTTGAATGCCTGGCCGGACCGACACCACCCGTGGGTCCGGTGCAGCGTCGATCGATCGTCGGAGAATCGCAACAGGTAGACGCGGTCGGCGCCGGCGTGGTAACCGATGCGTTCGAGTGTGCCCGTCACGGCAACGTCGATGTCGGCGTCGAGCGCGTCGACGAAGGTCGCCGCGATCGTCGCGACCAGTTCGCGGCGCACCTGACTGCGTGCGAGTTCGAGACGCGCCTCGTGCCATTCCGTGATGTCACGGACCGTAAGGATCAACGAACCTTGAGGTGCAACGGCGAGGGGCTCAGGGTTCTCACGCGCGACGAGCTCGACCGTGATGTAGTGGCCGTCGACGTGCTGGAACCGATACGTGCGGTAGTCCTCCGGGACATCCTCGCCGATGCGTTCAAGTCGATCGAGCCCGGCCAGCAGGTCGTCGTCGTGGAGCAGCTCGACGCCGTTGGTGCCGACGAGGGTCCCGGGCTCGCGACCGATCATTCGCTCGACGGCGGGTGTGGTCGCGAGCACCGTGCCGTCGCGCGAGACGAGACAGATCCCGTCGTTGGAGTGTTCGAGCATGAGCCGGAGCAGGGTCCGGTCCGCGCTCGCCTCACACGCGGTCCCTAACTCGTCTTCCACGGGTACAACATCGGCCGATTGGTCCGGATCTTGAGGCTCGCGGACGGGTCCGGAGGGCCTCAAAAAGATCAAGAAAGCCCGTCAGACGGCGGTCCAGCCCCCGTCGACCGCCAGCACCTGTCCCGTCACGTAGCTGCTGGCGGCTCCGGCCAGGAAGAGGAGCGCGCCGTCGAGCTCGTGGGCCGCACCCGGGCGGCGGAGGGGAGTCTTCTCGACGATCCATTCGCCGAGGCGGGGATCCTCGAACATCTCGGTCGTCATTTCGCTCGGAAACCACCCCGGCGCGAGTGCGTTGACGCGGATGTTGCGGCGAGACCATTGGCTCGCGAGCTCGCGGGTGAGGCTGGCCAGGCCGCCTTTGGAGGCCGAATACCCGGCCTCCGGCACGCGCCCGATCCCGACGAGCGAGTAGATCGACGCGATGTTGATGATTCGGCCGGCGATCCCGTTTTCTTCCATGGCGCGCGCGGCGGCCTGCGCGATCGCGAACGGGGCGACGAGGTTCACGTCGATCGTGGCGCGGAAGTGGTCGACGGGCTCGTCGAACGCGCGCATGGGCTCGCTGCGGCCCGCGTTGTTCACGAGGACATCGATTCGTCCCGCGGCGTCGATGACCGCCGGGACGAGCGTGGCGCGGCGCTCGTCGTCGGTCAGGTCGCACGGGAGCACGATCGGATCGGTGAGCGACTCGGCGAGGAGCTGGAGTCGGTCGACGCGGCGCGCGGTGATGGCGACGCGAGCACCCGCGGCATCCAGGACGCGGGCGAAGCGGGCGCCGAGACCAGAACTCGCGCCGGTGACCAACGCCACTTGACCGTCGAGACGGAACGCGGTGAGCGGATCCGGGAAGGCGGCGTCGGGCACAGCTGGAACAGACGTCATGGGGGTCGCAGGTTACCGACCGCGCGGCGGACCCGCTAAGAAGGGCCTATGCGCGCGCTCACCTATCACGGTCCGTTCGACGTACGCGTCGAGACCATTCCCGATCCACGTCCGTTCGATGCCCAGGGTGCCGTCGTCGCGATTCGCGCGTGCGGGATCTGCGGCAGTGACCTGCACATCTACGAAGGGCACGGGTTCAGTCCGGACCTGGGTTTCTGCGTTGGGCACGAGGCGGTAGGTGAGGTCGTCGAGGTCGGGAACGCGGTGACTCGGTTCTCGGTGGGCGACTCCGTGCTCGTGACCGCGTCGGTCGGATGCAACTCGTGCGTCCCGTGTCGGGGCGGGTACGTGCTCGGCTGTGAACTCGGCCGGAGTGGTTGTTACGGGCTCGGCGCCATCTTGCCGGGAAGCCAAGCGGAGTTCGTGTCCGTCCCCGCCGCCGATGGGAACCTGATGCTGATTCCCGATGGCGTGAGCGACGACGCCGCGTTGGTGCTCACCGACAATGCCCCGACCGCCTGGTACGGCGCGCGTCGCGCCCGGATCCAGCCGGGTGACGTGGTTGCGGTAGTGGGTCTCGGTCCCGTCGGCATCATGTCGGTGTTGGCCGCGCAGATCATGGGCGCAGGTCGCGTCCTGGCGGTAGATCTCGTCGCCGAACGTCGCGCGGCCGCGGCCAAGCTGGGCGCGGAACCCGTCGACGGCGATCCGCGTCTGGTGGTACGGGAGATGACCGACGGGCGCGGCGCCGACGTGGTCCTCGAAGCGGTGGGCGCGGACGCGACGATCGATCTCGCGACCAAGATCGCCGCGCGCGGCGCGCGCGTCTCGGTGGTGGGGGTGAACCAGAGTTCGGCGTTCCCGATGCACATGGCGCTCGCGCAGTTCAACGAGCTGGAGTTCAGCATCGGCTTGTGCTCGGTCCAACGCGAACTTCCGACTCTGCTGGCGTTGACCGAATCCGGTCGCCTCCAGCCGGAGGTCGTGATCACGCACCACTTGCCGCTCAGCCAAGGTGATGACGCGTATTCGCTGTTTCATTCGCGGGCCGACGGCGTGGGCAAGGTGGTGCTCGACCCGTCACGTTGATCGCATCTCGGCGGCGATCTGGGCGAGGATCTCCGGCGGGTCGTCCCAATTCGGGTCGCCGGCGCGCGGGTGGTGGACGACCACATCGGTGATGCCGGCCGCGACCGCGTGACCGACCGCGTCGTCGAACGCGGCGACGCTCGCGAGCGGCCGATCGCCGCCGGCGCCCGTGAGCCAGATCCGATCGATGGTCGACGGGTCGCGCCCCATGGCGATGCACGCGTCGGTGAGTCGGTGCGACTGATCGCGAACTGCCCGCGCGATCCCCGCGGCGGACTCGTCGTGCCACGGATCGCCGATCGTGATCCACGCGTCGGCGAAGCGTGCCGCGAGCGCGATCGCCTTCGGTCCCGCGGCCGCGACGGCGAAGGGAAGTCGCGGCACTTGCTTCGGACCGGGGGTGGTGCGGGCATCGTCGATCACGTAGTGCTCGCCGCGGTACGAGTACGCGTCGTGCGTCAACAGACCATCGATCGCTTCGACGAATTCGCCGAACCGCATACTGCGGGCCCGCGGATCGAGCACGTCGGTGCCGTACACGGTCGCGTCGTAGCCGACCCCACCCGCGCCCACACCGAGGATGAACCGGCCGTCGGAGATGTGATCGATCGCGATCGCGTCCTTCGCGAGGGTGAGCGGTTCGCGGAAGTTGGGTGAGGAGACCAGCGTGCCGATGCGGATGCGCTCGGTGACCGTCGCGATGCCGGTGAGCCAGGGCAGGGCCGCGAACCACGGCTCGTCGCGGTAGTGCTGCCACGACAGGTGGTCGTACGTCCAGAGATGGTCGAACCCCAATGCCTCGACGGCGCGAGCCTGGGCGACGGCAACCGCCCACGGGTCGGTGGGCACGATGACGACGCCGATCCTCACGACGTCATCGACTGGCGCAAGAAGACCTGGACGCGTGCGATGTGACCGTCGCGTACGTCGAACACGATCGCCTCGTCCGTGCGGAGTCGCCGGCCGTCGATCGTCACCGTCTCGGCGAGTTCGGCACACACGCGATTGGCGCTCCCCCATACCCGCGCGATCTCCATCGCGTAGTCCGGCATCCACGCGAACGTGGCCTCGAGGAACTCGACGTACCCGTCGCGGTCGGTGTAGTCGTCGTTGTACGGACCGAGGCGAATCACGTCGGGCGCGAGAGTTGCGCGCACGACGGGCCAATCGTGGTGGACCAAAGCATCGAGGTAGCGGTGGACCAGCTGGATCGACGCGGATTCCGTCATCACGCTGATCGTAGGACCGGGCAAGGTGTCCCGGGAGGCTGCCGTCTGGGGGACGCGGGTGGAGTGGTACGCCGCCAGGG
>JANYLF010000275.1 GCA_025357995.1 Acidimicrobiia bacterium
CGACGGCACGGGCGGGTGCGACCGAGTCGGCCCCGTTCTCGGCCGCCGAGCTCCTCGATGTCACCGAGTCCCCGACGCCGGTGGCTTCGCGGCCGGCCGAGGCTCCTTTGGCCGCCCCGGCCCCGCACGTGCCGTCGCCGACGTACCAGCCGGTACCCGTGGCGGCCGCGGTGGTGGAGACGTTGCGTCCGGCGACGGACCCCGATGAGCTGGCGCGCGAACGCGCCGATCTCGCGTCGCGTGCCGGGCTGGTCGATCCAGGTCCCGGCCTCGTACCCGAGGCCGTGCCCAGCGGCGACGAGCAGGATGCGCCGGAACGGGCCCAGATCGTCGTCGACCGAAGCGACCTGCTCCGGATGTTTTCCGGTCTGAAGGAATAAGGAATAGGGCACTTCAGACGCGGGCAGGTTGTGCCGATACGCACGAAATCCCGCGTTCTTGGTAGTCAGTGGTGGAGGAGGCCGCGTGTCGAATGGTGCCCAACTCGGCACCTTGCTGCTTCAACAAGGCCTGATCACTCAGGCCGATCTCGACGCGGCGCTGGTCGCGAACGAGAAGAACGGCAAGCCCGTTAGTCGCATTCTCATCGAACTCGGTCGGATCTCCGAATCCGATCTCGTTCGCACGCTCGCGCAGCAGGTGGGCCTCGGCTTCGTCGACCTCGACGAGATGAGCATCGACACGTCGGTGACGTTGTTGGTGCCCGAGTCGTTGGTCCGGCGCTACCAAGCCATTCCGATCCAATGGGACGCGCAAGGTCGGCTCGTGGTCACCATGGCCGACCCGTCGAACGTGTTCGCGGCCGACGACATCCGCGCCATGACCGGCGCGGAAGTGGTCACGGTCGTGTCGCCTCCGAGTCAGGTTGCGCAGCTCATCGACAAGGTGCACCGCCTTGACGGCGAAGTGGACACGATGGCCCAAGAGGCGGCGACGGAGTTCGCGGACATCATCGATTCGTCCAAGATCGACGAACTGATCGAAGACGCGCCGATCGTGAAGTTCGTGAACCTCGTGATCACCCAAGCGGTCGCGGACCGAGCGTCGGACATCCATATCGAGCCGTGCGAGCACGACCTACGGATCCGCTATCGCATCGACGGTGTCTTGCACGAGGCCATGCATTCGCCGAAGGCAATCCAGGCCGGCGTGATCAGCCGACTCAAGGTCATGGCCGACATCAACATTGCGGAACGGCGCGTCCCCCAAGATGGTCGGATCTCGGCCCGGGTCGGGGGCCAGGAAGTCGACCTCCGCGTCGCCACCCTCCCGACCGTGTACGGCGAGAAGGTCGTGATGCGGATTCTGGACAAGAGCCAGGCCCTCTTGACCCTCGACGACCAAGGGTTTCTCCCCGACGTCCTCAGCCGGTACGAGTCGTCGTACTCGAAGCCTTACGGCACGATCATGGTGACGGGACCCACCGGTTCGGGGAAGTCGACCACGCTGTACGCGACGCTCAACATCCTGAACCAGGTCGATCGCAACATCATCACGGTGGAGGACCCCGTCGAGTATCGCCTCGCCGGCATCAACCAGGTCCAGATCCACTCCAAGGCCGGTCTGAGCTTCGCGGCGGCGCTCCGATCGATCCTGCGTTGCGACCCCGACATCGTGCTGGTCGGTGAGATCCGAGACAAGGAGACCGCGACAATCGCGATCGAGGCCGCCCTGACCGGCCACTTGGTGTTGACGACGTTGCACACGAACGACGCCGCGTCCACGCCCCAACGCCTCGTCGAGATGGGGGTGGAGCCGTTCCTCGTGACCAGCGCGCTCACGTGCGTGTTGGCCCAACGGCTGGCTCGGCGCCTGTGCGTGCACTGCGCGGAGCCGTACCAGCCCGGCGAACCCGAGCTGGTCGAGGCGGGGTGGCCGATGGACTCCACCACCGAGTGGCCCACGCTCTATCGCGCGGTCGGGTGCAACGCCTGCGGACGAACTGGATATAAAGGACGGTTCGCCCTGCACGAGGTCCTTTCGGTCACCGAAGAGGTGGAACGGCTCATTATCGAGCGTCGATCGACCGAAGACGTGAAGAAGGCGGCAGTCATGCAGGGAATGGTCCCGCTTCGCGGCGACGGGTTCCGGAAAGTGGCTGCCGGTATGACGAGTTTGGAAGAGGTGTTTCGAGTTGTCGCCTGACCGCAGAGCCGAAGATCGCGGAGAGCCGGACCGCAGGAAGCCCATCGACGGGCACGCGCACGAGTTGCTCGCGCGCGTGATCGAGATGGGTGCGTCGGACCTCCACCTGAAGGTCGGCCGTGCCGCGACGATGCGCGTCGATGGGCGCCTCGAGTTGGTTGCGGGACCACCGATGACCGACGACGACGTTGCCGCGTTCGTCGAAGACATCATGCCGGAGTACCGGCGCGAAGCGTTCACGTCGCGCGGCGAGGTTGACTTCGCGTACGAGGCGGACGACATCGGCCGATTCCGGGTGAACGTGTATCGCCAGCAAGGATCGGTCGCGCTCGCGATTCGGTACGTGCTCCCGACGGTCCCGTCGCTCGCCGAGCTCGGTATCCCGCCCGTGGCGACGCGGCTCTCGGAGCAGACCGACGGTCTCATTCTGGTGACGGGCTCGACCGGCTCCGGGAAGACCACGACGCTGGCATCGATGATCGACCACATCAATCACAGCCGCGACGCGCATATCGTGACGATCGAAGACCCAGTCGAGATTCGCCACCAAGACGATCGCTGCTTGATCAGCCAACGCGAGATCGGCGCGGACACGGAGAACTTCCGCAGCGCGATGAAGATGGTGTTGCGCCAGGATCCCGATGTGATCCTCGTAGGTGAGATGCGCGACGCGGAAACGGTGTGGGCCGCGATCTCCGCGGCGGAGACCGGTCACCTCGTCCTGGCGACGCTGCACACGGTGACCGCGACGGAAACGATCAACCGCGTGCTCGACTTCTTCCCCGCGTCGCAACACGGTCAGGTGCGCAGCTCGCTCGCCGGTGCGATCCGCGGCATCATCGGGCAGCGGCTCGTTCCTCGGGCCGATCTCGTCGGTCGGGTGCCGATCGTCGAGACCATGGTGGCCACCGGCCGCGTCTTCGACCGGATCATCGATCCCGAGCGCACCCACGAGCTCGAAGATGTGATTCGCGAGGGTGCCTACTACGGCATGCAGCTGTTCGACCAGCACGCGCTGGCGCTCTACCAGGCGGGCGTGATCACCCGTCAGGTCGCACTCTCGGCCGCGACTCGACCCCACGATCTCGCGCTCATGATGTCACAGGAGCAAGCGGCGTAGATCACACGGCGCTCGCTTCGGCGTCGACTTCGGCCAGCGATCGGCCGACGATCACCACCGCACGCAGCGTGGCGTCGGGATCGCGGACCGCGGCGCAGTGCAACACAAGGTCGTAGGAGGGCCCAGGTTCCGCGACGCGCACGATGGTGTCGACGAAGTCGAGGTCTCCATCCGCGAGGGGCGCGAGTGGAAACTCGCGCTCGATTGCCTCGGCGTTTCCGGTGAGTTCGGCGAAGGCCGCGTTGGCCGCAAGGACATGAGCGTCGGAATCGAGCACTGCGATCGGCATGGATTCCGCGTCCACGAGCGAGTCCAACTCCGCTCGTGATGGGGGACTGGCGCTGCCCCACGACCCGAGCTGTCGGGCGACGATCACACGCGTCCGGCGGGCGAGCACGCTGGCGCGGGCCCGCGCCACGATCGTGCCGACGAGTTCTCCGATCTCCCCGGCCCGTTGCTCGTCCGTGGGCCGGAACGGTCGTCCGGGATGGTCGCGCAAGAGGGCCACGGCGCCGATGGGAATGCCGTCGGCGAGTACCGGTGCCGCGACGAGGCTGAACAGACCAATCTCGTCCAGGTATTGATGGAGATCGTGGGGAACCTGGCGGCGTAACCAATCCTGGGCCACGTGCGGGACGAGCAGCGTCTCGCCGGAGCGGAACGCGCGGATGAGCGGACCATCCGTGTTGGGCCACTCGCGGGCTCTCGCGGCCGCGAGGATGCCGAGCAGCGACACGCGGGTTGGAACAGGGTCGAAGTAGGTCACGACCTCGGGATCCGTACGGAGAAGATTCGCGATGAATATCAGCGAGAGGTCGCCCGACGTCTCCGCGACGCGACGCGCGGCGTGAATCACCGCGGGCTCGACGTCGAGGAGCGGGAGACGCGAGAACTGGTGCAGCCAGTCGCGCACGTCGGACACGACGCTCGGCGTTTCGTCCTCCGTGCGTGCGGTGAGATCGCGGGCAACGTTCCGACGGGCCGCGTGGAGTCGCTCGATTGCGGCCTCCGAGACCTCGTATCGAGATCCAACCCGCACGGCGACCAGGTCGCCGGACCGTACCCACTTGTACGCCGTTTGGTAATGGACGCCGAGCCGCTGGGCCGCGGCCTTGAGGTTCACTTCGACTCCGGATCCGACCCTGCTGTCGGTGTTCTGCCTATCGCCGACCCTACGACAAATGCCGGCCGGATGCTGGTCGGAGTGGAGATGATCGGTGTTTGTTGTCGCGTGGCTCCGGCCGAGAGTCAGGAAAGTACGCGGAGAAGCTCGTCGGGGCCGAACGTGCCCTCGCGAACTCGACGGGCGCCGGCGACGCGCAGTGTGCGCATTCCCGCCTCGACCGCAACGTTCTGGATCTCGGGACCGGCCGCACGGTGTGCGATCAGTGCGCGGATGTCGTCGGACATCGTCATCACTTCGTACACGGCGAGGCGGCCCTTGTATCCGGTGTTCGCACACGCGGCGCAGCCGACCGGTCGACCGACCTCGGTCGGCAGTTCCTGGTCGGGGAGTGCGATCAGTTCGAGCTCGTCTTCGGTCGGTGCCGTCGACTCCTTGCACACCGTGCAGAGGCGACGGGCGAGTCGCTGCGAGACCACACACTGCAGTGACGACGTGACGAGGTATGGCTCCACACCCATCTCGATCAGCCGCACCGGAACGGTCGCGGCGCTCAACGTGTGAATGGTGCTCAGCACCAAGTGGCCGGTGAGTGCGGCCTCGGCCGCGATGAGCGCGGTCTCCGAGTCGCGGATCTCGCCGACGAGGATCACATCGGGGTCGGCGCGCAGGATCGAACGCAGCGCGCCGGCGAACCCGACGGTGCCGCGTCGACCGACCTGCATCTGCTTGATCCCGTCCATGTGGTACTCGACCGGGTCTTCCACGCTCACGATGCTGCGGGTCGGATCGTTGAGCTTCGCGAGCGTCGCGTACAGGGTTGAGGTCTTGCCCGAACCGGTCGGTCCCGCAGCCAGGATCGCTCCCTGCGATGCCCGGTACGAGGCCTCGTAGCGTTCGAGGTCGTCGGCCTCGAAGCCCAGTGCGGTGAGTTCGAGCACACCCTGAGACTTGTCGAGCAGTCGCAGCACGACG
>JANYLF010000304.1 GCA_025357995.1 Acidimicrobiia bacterium
GGTCGAGCGCGTCGGCAGCCGACCGTTGTTCGACCCTGACGACGCCCGGATGAAGGCGTAGCCGCCACCTCGTCTCGCGGCGTCTCCAGGGGCCGTAGCCTGGAGCCCACCATGGCTTCCGCGACGCGCGCTCTCCTTACCAACACGCGCCTGCGCCGGACGTTCGCGGGCTACCGCACTCGGGCGCGCTCGATCTTGCGCGACCCGCAGGCGCTCGAAGCCCTCGCCACCGAAGCGCGCGCCCAAGTGATCAACTCGCCGAGCTCACGGATTCGCGAACTCGGCGACCAGATCAAGCGGCTCGGACGGCTCGTGCGCGCGTACGCGAACGGTTCGTATCGAGAGATCAGTATCGGCAACATCGCGATGGTCGTCGGCGCGATCCTCTATTTCGTGTCGCCGCTCGACCTCATCCCGGATGCGGTTCCCGGCGTCGGCCTCATCGACGACGCGACCGTCTTCGCCTTCGTCCTCGCCCGCCTCGACATCGAACTCGCCCAGTTCGCCGCCTGGGAACGGGCTGACGCGATCACGATCTAATTGCTCGTCCGGTCGCCAATCACCTTTATGGCCCGTCCGCTCGGATGACGCAGCCTCGGACCAGGTCGGATCGCTGCCGGGCTGCACGCTCGGGAGTAGTCAACGTCGGCACACACGTGAGAATCTGAACCATGCGCGTTCTCGTCTGCATCAAGCGCGTCCCCGCGCCCGGGGCCCGTATCAACGTGACCGAAGACGGACTAGCCGTCGACACCACCAACCTCGGCTTCACGACGAGCCCGCACGAGGAATGTGCGCTCGAAGCGGGATTACAACTCGTCGAGGAGCACGGTGGCTCCGCGACCGCGCTCACCCTCGGTCCACCCGAGGCCGAGGAACAACTCCGCTACGCGGCGAGCCTCGGGGTGACCGACGCTGCGCTCATACCGACGGACGGCACCGATTGGGATCCGCAACGCACCGCCCGCGCGATCGGTCATGTCATCGCCGAACTCGAAGCCGTCGGCGGCGAGTTCGACGTGATCCTGTTCGGCAATGAGTCCGCCGACTCAGGCGGATTCCAAGTAGGCGTTCGCGTCGCCCGAGCTCTCGGCCGCCCGATGATCACCGGCGCCAAGGGACTGACCATGGACGGCACGACCGCGCGTGTGCAACGGGAGATCGACGGCACCCAAGAGGTCTACGAGCTGCGGCTGCCCGCGATCATCGGCGTCAAAGAGGGAATCAACCTGCCGCGATACCCGACGATGAAGGGGCGGTTGGCGTCGCGCAAACTCGGCGTGCAGATCCACGAGGCGGTCGGCGAACCCGGAGGCCAGCGTATGGTGCAGCTTGTCTCGCCGCCGGAGCAGGAATCCCGACTCGTTGTCCTCGGTGCAGGACCGGCCGCGGCGGACAAGGTCGTCGACCTGCTCGCGGAACGGGGGCTGTTGTGATCCTCGTTCTCGTCGAACATGATCGCGGCGTCCTCGCGCCGGCGTCGTTCGAGGCACTCACGTTCGCCCGCGCGTTCGACTGCGAGGTGCATGCGATCACTCTCGGCGCGCCGGCCGACGAACTCGCGCCCTATCTCGGTGCGTACGGCGCGACCGCGGTACACCAGGCGCATCACGACCTGTTGGTGGACTACGGACCGGACGCAAGTGCGGACGCGTTGGTCTCACTCGTCGCCACACTGAAGCCGGGCGCGCTCATGGCCACCGGGACCGATCGCGGCAACGAAGTGCTCGCGCACGTTGCGGCCCGGCTCGACGCGCCATTCGTTGCGAACGTGACCGGCGAGAACCTCGACGCGTCCGCGGACAGGTGGGAACTTACCCGGATCCGCTGGGGTGGCTCGTTGCACGAACGCGCCACGATCACCGCCGACGTGAGACTCCTCACAGTCGCGCTCCACGCGGTCGAACCCACCCCTGCACCCGCACCGGCAGTCGCGACCCCGATGCCGTTTACTCCGACGATCGATCCGTCGGCCGCAATCACGATCGTGCGCGACCGCGTCAAGCGCGAGGTCGGCCAGACGCTGGCGACCGCGTCGGTAGTGGTCGGCGGGGGACGCGGCGTGGGATCAGCGGAGGGTTTCGAACCGCTGGAGGCGCTCGCGCGCGAGCTCGGTGGTGTCGTCGGGTGCTCGCGCGCCGTCACGAACAACGGGTGGCGCAATCACACGGACCAAGTGGGCCAGACCGGGACGCGCATCGGTGCCGACGTGTACCTCGCGTGTGGCATCAGTGGCGCGATCCAACATTGGGTGGGCGCATCCGGCGCGAAATGCATCATCGCGATCAACACCGACGCCGCGGCCAACATGGTCACCAAGGCCGACTACGCCGTGATCGGCGACCTGCACGAGATCGTCCCCGCCATCACCGCCGCAATCCGTAGCCGTCGGGGGGTCTAGGCCGCCCATAGCCGCGCCGCGCCGTGGCATCTCGTTCTTTCTCGTCGGTATGCCCGCCGGCGATGACGTCGAGCGTTAGACTGATGACTTGAGCCGTTTTGTCCGTTTAGGCAAGTTATCGCCGTCCCGGACAGTACCGAAAGAGGTCGGCTGAATGGCGCAGGTCATCGGGCTGGGCATCGACGCCGGATCGATCGCGCTCATCGACGAGCTCGTTGCCGCTGGGTCGCTCCCGAATCTTCGCGCGGTGCGCGAACGCAGCGTGCGCGTACCCCTCGACGGCGCGCCGAACTACCGCTACGGAGTCTTGTGGCCCCAGTTCGTCGCCGGGGCGGAGGCGCGACTCGGGGGAGAGTGGCTGCGTTTCTCCTTCGATCCGTCGACCTATGAGGGCTACCAGTCGGGGGCCCGGCACTCGATCGATGGCCACCTCCCCTTCTGGGAACCGGCGAACGCACGAGTGGTCACCCTCGACGTGCCTGGCACGACCGTGATGGGTCCCGGCGTTCACGTCACCGCCTGGGGAGCCGACGCGGCCTTGTACCCGCGGGCGTCGCAACCCCGCGGTTTGCTCCGAGAGTTCGACGGCCGTTTCGGCATTCATCCAGGATACGAAACCTACGACTGCGGCTGGCACGACCCGAAACGCCTCGATCGTTTCACCGACGCGTGTGTCACGGGTGCCGGACGTCGGGCCGACATCGCGATCGAGCTCATGACCCGGTACCCCGATTGGGAATTCTTCCTGGCGGTGATGTCGGAGTCGCACATGGCGTCCGAGATCATGTGGCACGCACTCGAGCCCGATCATCCGCTCGCCGATTTCGATCCCGGCGCTCGGGCCCGGCTCGAGCGCGTGTTCCGTGCGATCGACGATGCAGTCGGGCGCGTCATCGCGCACACGCCAGACGACGCAACGGTGGTCATCTTCTCGCTTGACGGCATGCGCCCGAGCCCCGGGGACGTGCCGTCGATCGCCCTCTTCCCGGAGTTGATGCACCGCCATCAGTTCGGGACTTCCAAGCTGCGCGACCACGATGACGTGTCGGCGTGGCGCCGCGCCGGTTGTCCGCCGCTCGTTCCGCGCCGCGGCCGCGCCTGGCGCCGCGATCTGAACGAGCAACTGGTCGACCCCCCTCACGAGCCCTGGCGTCACCACGTGCCCGGCTATGACGCGGCACGGCTCTCTGCGCCGGGCCGTCGCCTGCTGAAGCACCGCAAGGGCATGGAGATCGGAGTTCTCGGAGTCCCAGTCCCCCCGGAATCCACGGCCGACCCGGAGACGCTCGACGCGGGCCGCGACTCGGCGGACGGGTTCCTCTTCATCGGCAACTACCGCGAGCATCGGAGCGCGATGCGCGCGTTCGCGCTTCCCACCTTCGGAGGCGCGTATGTACGCATCAACCTGGCGGGGCGCGAGCCGCTCGGGATCGTCCCGGTCGACGAGTTCGAGAGCGAGTGTCGCGCGGTGGAGTCACTCATCCGAGCTTGTCGCGACGTGCGAACGGGCGAACCCGTCGTCGCTCGCATCGATCGTCTCGGAAACGACGACCCGCTCGACAACCGCGAAGATCGCTACGCAGACCTGATCGTCGAGTGGAGCCGGCCGACGGACGCGATCGAACACCCGGAACTCGGCGTGATCGGACCGATGCCGTTCAATCGCACCGGAGCGCACTCTGACCGCGGATTCGCGTGGGTCAGCAGCGAGCGACTCACCCCTGGCGACCTCCCCGTACATTCGGTGCTCGACCTTCCGCCCACGATCGTGCGGCTGCTCGGCGAAGATGCGCAGCTCCCTCCATCCGGCGAGCCGATTCCCGAGCTCGTCGGGGTCCGCGGCTCGCGCTGACCACGAGCACGCCGCACGTTCGGTTGGGACCGCGATCGACTATGCGAGCGCGCTACAGCAGGTGTCGACGATCAAGCGCGTCACCACATAGGGGTCCATGTTGGCGTTCGGACGTCGGTCCTCGATGTAGCCCTTCTGGTCCTTCTCGACTTGCCACGGAATCCGCACCGACGCACCGCGGTCCGAAACGCCATAGCTGTACTCGCTGAACGGCGCCGTCTCGTGCTCGCCGGTGAGGCGGTGCTCAATCCCGTCGCCGTAGCCCTCGATGTGCTCGGAGATCTTCTTCCCGAGTGCTTCACAGGCCGTGATGATCGGGTCGTAACCCTCGCGCATCGCGTTCGTCGAGAAGTTCGTGTGCGCTCCGGCACCGTTCCAGTCGCCCGACACCGGCTTCGCCGTGATCGTCACCGCGATGCCGAAGTCTTCCGCGATGCGGTAGAGCAACCAGCGAGCCAACCAGAGTTGGTCCGAAACCTCGAGTGGCCCGAGCGGGCCCACTTGGAACTCCCACTGACCGGGCATGACCTCGGCGTTGATGCCGGAAAGGCCGAGGCCGGCTTCCAAGCACGCGTCCATGTGTGCCTCGACGATCTCCCGACCGAAGACCTCGTCCGCGCCGATGCCGCAGTAGTAGAAGCCCTGCGGCGCGGGGTACCCACCGGCGGGGAATCCGAACGGACGACCGTCCTGGAAGAAGTTGTACTCCTGCTCGATTCCGAACAGCGACTCCTGACCGGCGAACTTCTCGGCGATCGGCACCAACTTGGCGCGCATGTTGGTGACATGCGGTGTCATGTCGGTGTAGAGAACATCGCACATGACGAGCTTGTGCGGACCGCCGCGCAGCGGGTCCGGGCACGAGAACACCGGACGCAGCACGCAGTCGGACTTGTCGCCCGGCGCCTGGTTCGTGCTGGAACCGTCGAAGCCCCAGATCGGTAGATCGGCTCCGTCCGCCATGATCTTGGTCTTGGACCGCAGCCGCGCCGTGGGCTCGGTGCCGTCGATCCAGATGTACTCGGCCTTGTACGCCACGTGATGCTCCTGATCCTTATGTCGGTAATACGGTGCGGGTAGGTCGTCGCCGGTCCTCCGGACCGAGCACTCGTCGCCCGAGCTGACGTGCGGGGGCGAACCGAGCTTTTCGGACCGGTATTTCGGATCCATTGCCGAAATATGAACGCTGTGTAACCCCGCGCTCCCGGGCGGCGGGAGCCTAGGCGAGCGTCCGTACACTGTGCCCAGCCGGGCGATTCCCCTGATTGGAGCAAGGCAATGTCACCTCAGCTCGAGTACGTGCTGCGCACCGTGGAGGAGCGCGGCGTGCGGTTCGTCCAGCTGTGGTTCACCGACGTGCTCGGCTCGCTCAAGGGCTTCGCCATTACCCCGGCCGAGCTCGAAAGTGCCCTCGAAGAGGGCATGACGTTCGACGGCTCTGCCATCGAGGGCTACTCGCGGGTCCAAGAGTCGGACATGCTCGCGATGCCGGACCCCTCCACATTCGAGATCGTTCCTTGGCGCGGCGACGACGCGCCGGTCGCCCGCATGTTCTGCGACATCCAACTCCTGTCCGGCGACGCGTTCGACGGCGATCCCCGCAACGTGTTGCGCCGGAACCTCGGTCGGGCCCGCGAGCACGGCTACACGTTCTTCGCCGGCCCGGAGATCGAGTACTTCTACTTCCGTTCGGCCACCGAGCCCGAGCCGCTCGACCACGCGGGCTTCTTCGATCTCACCCACACCGATATTGCGAACGAGCTGCGACGGCGCACGATCCTGACGCTCGAAGCAATGGGCATTCCCGTCGAGTACTCGTTCCACGAGAACGGGCCGAGCCAACACGAGATCGACCTTCGGTATACCGACGCGCTGTCCATGGCCGACAACGTGATGACGTTCCGCATGGTGGTCAAGCGGATCGCGAGTGAGCTCGGCGTGCACGCCACGTTCATGCCCAAACCCATCGCGGGTGCATTCGGTTCCGGCATGCACGCGCATCTGTCGTTGTTCGAGGGCGATGTGAACGCGTTCCACGACGCGGGCGATCCGCACGGCTTGTCGAAAGTTGGCAAGCACTTCGTGGCGGGACTCCTCCGCCACGCGTCAGAGATCACTGCGATCACCAACCAGACCGTCAACTCGTACAAGCGCCTCATCGCGGGATACGAAGCCCCCACCTACATCTCGTGGGCGCGGAACAACGAGTCGGCCTTGGTGCGCGTGCCGAACCCGAAGCGCGGCAAGGAATCGAGCACGCGCGTGGAGTTCCGCTCGCCGGACCCGGCCTGCAACCCGTACCTTGCGTTCGCGGTGATGCTGGCCGCGGGCATGAAGGGTGTCGAGGAGGGGTACGACCTTCCCGAAGAAGCCACGAACAACATCTTCGAAATGACCCCGGCGGCCCGGATCGCGGCCGGCATCGACCTGCTCCCGCAGTCACTCGCCGAAGCGCTCGATGTGATGGAGGAATCCGAGCTCGTCGCCGACGCGCTCGGCGATCATGTCTTCGACTACTTCATTCGCAACAAGCGACGCGAGTGGAATTCGTACAAAGAGCAAGTCACTCCGTGGGAGTTGGACCGGTACTTAGGGTCGCTCTGACATGTCCGAGCCGATCCTCGTATTCCCCGATCCGCCGCCCGCCCTGCTCGTCCAAACGTTGGACCTCGGCGGCTACGCGTGGAAGGCCGTCGGCAACGCGGCGATCGCAACTGCGAACGAGACGACCGACGGGTGGGGGGGCGCGATCATCGCGGCCGATACCGATCCCGAAGGCGCGTTGTCATTGTGTCGCACGTTGCGCAAACGCGATGCCGTGTTGGAGCCTCTACTCATGCTGGTGACCGGGGCGCAGCTCGGCGAGCTGGGCGAACGCGAAGACCTCTTCGACGACTTCTGCCTCACGCCATTTCACCCCCAGGAACTCGAGGCGCGATTGCGCCACCTCATGTGGCGGGCCGGGCGCGGGAGCGCGCCGGAGCTCGTGGAATACGGCGACCTGATGCTCAACTTGGAGACCTATCAGGCTGGACTCTCCGGCAAGCCGCTGGACCTCACGTACATGGAGTACGAGCTCTTGAAGTTCTTCGCAACCCACCCGGCGAAGGTTTTCACCCGTGAACAGCTGCTGTCACGCGTGTGGGGCTACGAGTACTACGGCGGCGCGCGCACCGTCGACGTCCACGTACGACGGCTGCGCGCCAAGCTCGGTGAGGAACATGCGAGTCTGATCCAGACCGTCCGCTCCGTCGGCTACCGCTTCGGCCAGACGCGCGCGTTCTGAGGTCCCGCGTCGATCAGACGGGTTGACCCTCGGCGCGTTGGTCGGCGTCGTCACCGACGAGCCCACCGACCAGGGCGCTCCATGCCGCGCCACCCATCATGACGGCGACGGGACCGAGCAACACCAGGACAAGCACGATGATCACGACTCCGGGCACGGCGCGACCTTACCCAACCGGGACGTAGGCCCAGGCCTCGATCTCGACTTTCGCGCCACCCGGCAGCGCGGCGACCTGCACCGTGGAGCGCGCCGGTCGATGGTCGCCGAACGCGGCCGCGTAGACCTCGTTCATTACTCCGAAATCGGCGAGGTCGGTCACGAACACGGTGGTCTTCGCGATGTCGGTGAGGCTCGCGCCGCAATCGTCGAGCACCGCGACGATGTTGTCGATCACGCGTTGGGCCTGCGCCTTCGCATCCCCGGCAATGAACTGTCCGGTGGCCGGATCGAGCGGAACCTGGCCGGCGAGCACGAGCCAATCGCCGGCGCGCACCGCGGGTGAATAGGGCCCCGCGACGGGCGGCGCGCTCGGAGTAGGAACAGGAGTGACGGTCATCGTCGGAGCATACGGGCGGCGCGCGTGTCGACGGCCGGGAACGTCTCGGGCCTCACGCCCTCCGCGTGCGCTACCGCGTTCCACGCCGCTGCCGCGACCGCCGCGAAGGCCGCGTCCGACGCGCCGCCGCGCGCGCGGTCGTCGTCAACGCCGAGGATCTCGACCGCCACGGGCGGCATCGACTTCGGTCGGATGATCCCAAAGGATCGAATGGTGAGGTCGAGCACATCGCCCGTCTCCGGATCGACGGCGATTCCTTCGGTCAGGACCCAACCGAGCGCCATGTGCGCCGCGCCGATGACGTAGGACCGCAACACGACCTCGTCAAGCGGATCACCCGCGTCCACGCGGACGAGGACCCCCGTGATCGCGCCGGTCTCCGCGTCGATCGCGACGCGTGCACCCGCGAACGCGCCGTCATGGGACACCGCAATCGTGTCGAGAAGCGCGCGCGTCGCGCGGGGATCCTCGAGGGCGACGCTCCGTTCCCACCCGGCCGCGTCGATCGCGGCTTCGATCAATACCGTCTGCTCGGCCAGCCCGACCGCGCGCAACGCGTTCGAAACCGTCGGACCGTTCACCGCGCGTACATCCCACGCCGCATCGACCGGGAAGTTGTAGGCGGACCTCACCTCGGGCAACACACCGACGCTCGTGCCGTGGATTTCGATCCGACCGTCGCGCGCGACCGCGGTCGCGGCGATCGGAGGTCGCTTCGGACCCAACCGCACCACATCTTCTCGCGCGAACACGACGCGCACGGTGCGACCAAGCCCATTCGCCAACTCCCGCGCCGCCGCCGGTACCACCGAGTCCGCCTTGCCTCCGAACGCGCCCCCGTTCGCGAGCGTCGACGCCGGATCACCCGACGGTGCGCACCAACTCGCATCCGGCTCGAGGTAGGCCGGCTCCACCCAGCTCGTTGCCAGCCGCACGCCTCCGGCGGGCAGATCCGGCAGGGGCAACGGCGCGGTATCGGCGACGGTCGTGCGTCGGCCCTGCACCTTTCCCGCCCGTCGCCGCGCGTCGGCAAGCGTCTCGCCCACCACCCACTCCAGCCCGGCGGCCCGCTGGGTCTCCGCACCGCTCCCGGGCGGGCACGGGACCGCCACCAGCGCGTCGCGGTGCGCGGCGTCGTCGGCGAACCCCGCGTCGCCGAGCGGCGTCGTCACCCCGACACTTTGGAATGTCCCACCTTCGAGCTCCGCCCGTCGCCCCGCCGCCACCCAATCCCTCGACTTTCGTGCACTTTGGAGACCCAGGGGTCTCGAAAGTGCACGAAAGTCGTCAGAGGCGTCAGAGGCGAGGGTGGAAGAGGGAGTGAGGGCGAGGGCCGCGGCTTCGTAGATGGTTTGCCAGCCGGTGCAGCGGCACAGGTGCGCGGCGAGCGCGCGGTCGACGTCCGCGGGTGCGGTCTTGGTTTTCGCGGCGAGTGCCGCGAGGCGCACGATGATCCCCGGGGTGCAGAAACCGCACTGCGATCCGCCGGACGCGACGAACGCGTCGGTCAAGGTCAAGCACAGCTCGCGGTCGAGACCCGCCAGAGTTGTGACCGCCCGACCGGCCACGCGAGCCGCCGGAGTCACACAGGAAACCCGGGCGTCGCCGTCGACGAGCACCGTGCAGCATCCACACTGACCTTGCGGCGCGCACCCGTCCTTGACGGTGACGATCGCCAACCGCTCGCGCAGGACCGAAAGCAACGTTTCGCCGTCGTCGACCTCGACCTCCACGAGCGCGCCGTCGAGGATGAACGTGAGGGTGTTCAGCAGATCGTGACTCAGCTGAACGACTGGCCACACCCGCAGGTGCGCTCGGCGTTCGGGTTGCTGATGTGGAACCCGGAGCCTTGGAGACCGTCGCGGAAGTCGAGCTGACCGCCACCGAGGTGACCCATCGACGCGGGGTCGATGACCACCTGTACGCCGCCCTGCTCGGACTTCACGTCGTCATCCGCGACGTCGGCATCGAAGAACATCTCGTAGCTGAAGCCGGAGCAGCCACCGGGACGTACCGCCACGCGCAGCGCCAAACCGGGCGTGGCCTCGGCCTCGATGAGCGCCTTCACCTTTGCGGCAGCCGCGTCGGTGAGCAAGAACTGCGCCCGGGTGTCGGTAACGGTGAACATGCTCATGGTGTGGTCTCCGTGAGTTTCAGGGGTCAATCAGGGTAGCGCGACAACGACGTGGCAAGGGTCGGGCTGGTACAACGTCGAGAAGGCGCCCACTGTTCCTCGGCGAGATTCCGCGAGGCCTTCACAGATTCCTCGGTGCAGATTGCACACCAGCTCGGGGTACGCCTCGGCCAGTTCGCGGAACGGACAGTGCAGGAAATCGATACGAGTGGAGCCGTCGACGGTGGCATCGGCATCCGCCGCGGGTTCGAATCCGAGGCGATCGAGTTCCTGCGCGAGCAGACCCAAGCAAGTCGCGTCGGCCGTGCGCTCCGCGGTCTTGCGACCCCAAGAGTGACCAATGGCACGCGCCGCGCCGGAGTCGGCGCCGGTGGCCTCCGCGAGTGCGGCGAGCATTCCGGCGAGCAGCACATGCGCAGGTGGGTCCAAGCCGAGCCCGGGCGCACCGGGAGCGAGCGAGTACCGATGTTGGGGCCGACCCACCGTCCCCCGGTGGATTGCTTCCACCTCGATAAGGCCCGCCTCGCGCAGCCGTTCGAGGTGCAGCCGCACCGTATTGGGGTGCAGACCGAGCGCCTCGGCCAGCTCGCTCGCGGACATCGGCGCGGTCGAACCGGCGATCTCCCTGTACAGCGTGTGGCGGGTTTCGTCGCCGAGGGCCTTGAGCACCTCTAATTCCATCCCTTGACCGTACCGACGGTCGGGCATATTTTCAAGGCCGACACTGTTTTTATTGGTTCGCCCCCTCGATCCAGGAACTTATGACCGACATCGATCCACCCACCGCCGACCTGCCGTCGGTCGAGGACATTCGGGGAATGCTGGGTGGGGTCATGGATCCCGAGCTCAAGGCGAGCATCGTGGACCTCGGAATGGTCCACGACATCGCGATCGCGGCGGATGGCGTCGCGACGATCCACATCGCGCTCACCACCCTCGGATGTCCGCTGCAGGCCGAGATCCGGCGTGAGATCGCGTCGAAGGTCACGAGCCTTCCCGGCATTACCGACGTGAAGGTGCGCTGGGTCGAGATGACGCAGGAGCAGAAGTCGGCTGCCATGCAACGCGCCCGCATGAACGCGCGCGAGAACGCGCCGGACACGATGATTCCCATCACCACGCGCGTGCTCGCGGTGTCGAGCGGCAAGGGCGGTGTCGGCAAGAGTTCCGTGAGTGTGAACCTCGCGGCCGCGCTCGCGGCGCGAGGGTTGCGCGTGGGCGTGCTCGATGCCGACATCTGGGGCTTCAGCGTGCCGCGGATGCTCGGCGTCGAAGGTCGCTTGAGCGGCGAGAACGGCAAGATCACGCCGCACCATCGGGAAATCGAAGGCGGCGGATCGCTCGAGATCGTGTCGATGGGCTTCCTCGTCGAGGACGAGTCGACGGCACTGATGTGGCGCGGGCTCATCCTCACGAAGGCCGTCGAACAATTCCTCACCGACGTGCGCTGGGGCGAGCTCGACTACCTGATCGTCGACATGCCGCCCGGCACCGGCGACGTGCAGATGGGCCTCGCCCGGTTACTTCCTCAAGCCGAGATGCTGGTGATCACCACCCCCGCGCGCAACGCGCAGAAGGTCGCGACCCGCGTGGCCGACATGGCGCGCCGGTCGTACATGAGGGTCGTGGGCGTAGTGGAGAACATGAGCGAGTTCGTCGCGCCCGACGGGCAGCGGTTCGCCCTCTTCGGTCGCGGTGGCGGCGCCGCCCTCGCGGCCGAGATCGACGCGCCACTCGTCGCGTCGATTCCACTCGAGCCCGAGGTGTCCGAAGGCGGTGACACCGGCCAACCGGTCGCGCTCAGCGCGCCCGAGTCACCCGCGGGTGCGGCGTTCCACGCGCTCGCGCGGCGCATCGTCGAGGAATTGCTCCCGCCCGTAGAGATGGCCGGCTGCACCGCCCGTATCTTCGAACTCGCGACTGCAAATCTGGCGACGTTGGATGCCTCCATCTCCGCTCATGCGCCGAAAGGCGCAGACGGTTAGCGGGTCGCCCCAAGGCCGAGGCGGGGCAGGAGCAGCTCGGCGATCAGGCGTGCGGCGCGACCGCGATAGTGAACTCCGTCGTTGCGCAACAACAGCCCATTCCTGAACCGCTGACACGTGTCGTGCGTCGGACAGAGCTCTCGTCCGAGGTCGATCAGCCCGACCGAGGGATGCGCGGCCGTGAACGCGCGCGTGAGGTTGTTGGTGCAATCGGTTTCACTGCGCGATTCGTCGGACACGCTGTAGAGCTGCGAGTACGCCGCGGTCGTCATCACCACACGCGCGCCGCGCGAAGCCAGCAGTCGGGTCCCCCTGTCGATCGTTCCGAGATACCAATCGCGATATTCACGACTGCACGACGTGAGCCAACGACCGTGGTGCAGGAGCTGACCCGAGCCGCTGTCGCTGAAGGTCATCAGGACGACGTCGGGACGAAACTCACGAACCGCGCCAGACCAGCCGGCGTCACACGGGATCGGCGACCAGCCGC